>JAUVLE010000005.1 GCA_030595905.1 Candidatus Cloacimonadota bacterium
ATAACAATCTCTTATGAGAAATTAGATTTAATTTTATTGGCCCTGGAAAATGGATGGGAAATTCCTGAAATAGCCAATGTTTTGGGAATAAAAGAAAAACAAATCATAGATGTAAAAATCTTGATTCAAAAATCAGAACATATGCGAAGAATTTATGTACCTGAAAACAGTCATCCCTAAATTTTCGGTGGGAATCCGTGAACTCAAAATTTCTTACGAAATTTTGGTGCTATCGCACTCGCACAATAGCGGGGATCAATGAATAATGAAAAGAAAGATTCCCGATTCCCGATTTATCGGGAGGAATGACAGTAATTGCCGAGAGATCTGAGCAGATCTGCCAGGAGACGATTGAGAAGTTGGTGGGGAAAGAATAATTAGCAACGAACAAAACCAACAAAAAAATAGAAATGACGTTTGTGTAAGAACCCTTTGCAGTTTCCCTTTAGCAAAGGGAAACGTAGAAAAGCAGGATGAGAAAATCCGTCCCCCTTCGGCTTGTCGCGACGGAGTATCACGAAGACGGAAAGGGAGAATTAAAGGGGGTTTAAATAATTTCTATATTGACATTAAAGTTATCATTAAAAAGATTCGGATATACAATGATGTTTAGGAAAGGAATGTAAATGAGAAATATACACAATTGTTGTTATCCCACCAAATAAGAGGAATAACAACAATAGGTGATACATACAAGTTAGGCTTCATTTATGACAAGGAAACAAAATGGAAAAATTAATTGAACTAAATACAGAGAATATTTCGGAAGAACACATTTGTTGTGCAATTTCTGACAAAAAATGTTCTGAAAGTTATCAAGCAAAAAAGGATTGGCTACGAAATGAGTTTAAAAATGGTTATGTTTTTAGAAGAATAGACGAAAGAGCAAAAGTATTTATTGAATATGGATCTGCTGAGAAATCTTGGATTCCTGTTACTGCACCTAATTATTTGAACATTAATTGTTTTTGGGTATCTGGGAAATATAAAAAGAACGGCTACGGAAAAGAATTACTAAAAACAGCCTTTGAAGACGCTAAGAAACAAGGGAAAGATGGATTGTTGACTGTTGTTGGAACTAAAAAGTTTCATTTTATGAGTGATACGAAATGGTTTCTAAAACAAGGATTTGAAGAAGTTGAAAAAATATCCAGTGGTTTTAGCCTTTTAGTAAAGAAAATAAATAAGAATGCTGAAAATCCTATCTTTAATGACTCAGTAAAAAGTGGTGAATGTCCTGAGAAAAATGGAATTGTAGTTTACTATTCTAATCGTTGTCCATTTTCTGAATTTCACGTAAAAAACTCTTTATTAGAAACGGCTGAAAAGAGAAAATTACCATTGACGATTATTAAATTAGAAACAATGGAAGAAGCACAATCTGCACCAAGTCCAGCAACAATTTTTAGTTTGTTTCTAAATGGAAAGTTTGTAACAACTGACCTAAGTGCTTGTATGGACAGCAGATATGATAAAGTCATTGAAAAAGCATTAAAATAAAAAAAACGAAAGCCTAACAATGTATATAAAAAATAAGCGAGATAGTAGTAATATCAAGGCTTGTAGCCCGTTTGGGCTTTCTTGTAAGTTGAAAGTTTTGTGCTTCGGAACCGCTTACTTTTCATATACTTAACGTTGTACTCAATTATGAAAAATCGAATATTGCATATAATTATTTTGTTTTTAGTTCCAACTTTTGTTTTTGGACAATCAGGTACATTAAAAGGACTTCAAACTGAAACGTTTTTGCATCCTGCTGATGGATTTACAGCTTATACACTAAAAAAAGGAGAATTTGTTTACAATCAATCACCGTTTACATTGCCTTTACCGAGTTGGGCGTGGTGGGGCATAACTGATAACATTACCGCTGAAATAGACCTTCTTCCATTGATTGGTGGGCTTTTTCAAGAACCAAATCTTCCTGTTCCAAGTTTTAATTTTAGATTTAAACTGATCGACCAAAATAGACTGATACCATCAATTGCATTTGAAACAATGTATCAGCATCTCTGGAATGAAATAACCCAATCTGACCAACCAAATGCAATTGTAAGTAGAAAAGGAAACAGTTGGTATAATCATCTGAATTTTAGTTGGAAAATCATTTCTAAATTTTACACTCATCTATCAATTGGGGCGACCTATGTAGAAAATTTGTATTTAAGCAACAACGACTCATTAAATCTGATAGAAAAGTTTTATCCAAATTCATTTACACCTGATTTTAATTTAAGCATAGATTACAGGTTGAAACCTTGGATTAGTCTACACGCAACAGGTTCTTATGGAACTACATTTGTCTATTTAGATAATGTTCCAAGAAAACAGCAGATTTCTTATGGTTTTAGAATTGCACCTTTTTATAAAAATAAATGGGGAATTCTAAGAACTTTTCGTGCAGAATTTATTGGATATTACATACATTTACCAGACATTAATGAATCAATAGAATCTATTATTCCAATATTCCCATATTTTTATTGGCAGTGGACATTAAAAAGAAAAGAAAAATAACAGAGTACAACAAAGTGTATAAATCATTGGGCAATAAGTGATTAAACCAAAGTTAGTACGTTTAGATTCCCAATTCAGTTGGTAATCTCAATTTACACTTATTTGTCATTCTCGCGAAAGCGGGAATCCATGAACATTAAAAGGTGATATCCCCGATCGGAGTTGGGAATGACAATTTAAAAATCCGGAGATAAACTGATATAGTAAGATGGTTTGCTGAAATCGTTAAAATCGGTATGCCAGGCAATATCGAACTTAAGAACAAAATAGCCCATATTCAATCTGGGACCGAAACCGAAACCTACTTTAAGGTCATTCAACCTGTCATTTTTACAAAGTCTAAGGTCTTCATGATTTTCCCAAACACTTCCAAAATCTATAAAGGTACTTCCCCTAAGTTGATGGAAATAAAGCGGAAGCGGGAACGATAACTTCAAATTATCTATAAAAGGAAACCTGAGTTCGATGCTGGAAATAAGTTTCTTCTTTCCCTCGATCTCCCTGTTATAACCTCGAACCCCATTATAAAAATCCATTATAAATCGCTGGTTCGTATCACCTATGATAACTCCGCCGCAAAGACGTAAAGCCAGGGCATATCTCTTTGCAAAGAAAGTATAATTTCGGATGTCGGAATAGAAAACAGAATAACTGCTCATTGTGGAAAAACTTCTATTCATCAGGAAAGCACCTCTCCAGCCGGAGACCGGTCCCACACTTCCATAGATGGCGTTATCATGCACAAAAGTGATCTGCGGAGCACAGATGGATTCACTATCTTCTACTTCCAGGTTTTCCGATTCCATAAAATCCGGATCAAGATATTCTTCCAGCCATTTTCCATTAATATCATCCCACCAGTCTCGTTTGATAATATTTTTGGAAAACATATTTTCAAAATCGATTCGCCAGAATTTATTAAATGGATAACGTAATATTCCATATATCCCGTATTCACACTCCCTTTCTCTAAAAAAATCAGATGAAGATCCATCGCTATAGATGATCTTATATACCCATTCATCGTTAACATAGAACCCGCCGAGCCCATAATCTATCCTGCGCGCAAGGTAGATGTAATTCAGAACAATATCGGAAGCATCGAGAGAACCTGCGATACCAAGATTAATTCCTATCGCATGATTTCCCATCAGATCGGAAAGAGCGAATTGCAACTGAGCATAAGTACCGCCGGAAGGAGAATATGCAGCTCCACCCCAGAGATAATCCAGTGCAAATTTCGGACGATACGGCTTGATGAGAGGTTCATTGATTTCTACCGGTTTACTATCCAGTTCCGTATTGTATTTCTGGTTCATACTATCGGTCTTCGTGTAATTCCCGATGTCGATCATAGTAACATTATCGGGATATTCCGGTAAAACCTTTTTAAACTTCCTCTCGAGCTTACCAAATATTTTGTAACGATCCAGATCAAACCTTTCATAGAAATCATCTTTGAATTCAAATCTTTCGGGAATTTTATATTCTGTGAATTCAAGGCTATCCAGCGGATTTGATTTAACATAAATATCCCAGCCGCCGTTACAGAACCCGGAAAATATCAGGTCATCATCATTAACACTGATATCACCGGCGAAAACACCGCCATGAACATTTGTAACTTGTGCCCTCTTTCCTGATTGCAAATCTATTACCTGGAAGTTGGTCGTGATCTCCTGCTCGGAAACAAACAAAATCTTACTTCCATCACTATTCCAGAATGGAAATTCGTTATTCTGATTATCATTTGTAACGTTGTAAAATTCATCTTCTTCAAGATCATAATAGTAAATATCACCGGTCAGTTTACTAAAAACCTGGCTTCTTTTCTCATCTTCATTAATAGTCCGCTTAGATGCAAAAACTATCTTTTTATCATCCGGAGACCAACGAGGCTGATTATCATAATAGTGATCATCTGTGATCTGAGTAATTTCTTCCGTCTCGATCTCATAGATGTAAATATCATTCTTCATATCTTTCTGAGCCGCAAATACTATTCTTTTCCCATCATGTGAAACATCGATTTCGTAAATTGCGTCGAACCCGGGAAATGAAAACGTATAGACGATCTCTTTTGTTTCAAAGTTGATCACATAAATTTTATCTCCAAATGAAGTCTTGGACACAAATGTATATCGCTGACCATCGGGGAACCAACTCAGATTATTTCTCTGGAAATGAAATTCTTCAAATTTCCCCGAGCTCTCACCTTTCAATATTCTTTTATTCCTATATAATTTCAGGGTTGATCCTTTCCAGATATCTGTTCTGATATCTTTATTAGAAAAATAGACAAAATCATTTCCATCGGGAGAAAACCTGGGAGCAAAATTTATAAAAGAACCGTCATCTTTATGATTTGTTTTCCGGTCACAAACTTCATACAGGATATCAAAATCATCAAAATGCGGATAGTACTTTCTTTTAAGATAATTCTTCCAGCGAAGTTGAATATCTTTGAATTCCATTCCAAAAACTTTTTTACAGGCAATATCCGTGGAATTATTATACCGCAGTGCATAGAATAATTCAATTACTGTTTCCCGCCCAAATTCTTCTTCCACAAATACGAGGAAGGATTCTCCCAATCTATAAGCAAAAAATCCACCGATCATATTCAGATCACCGATTTGCTCGCTGATCAGAAGATCGATAACGAACATATTATTATAAACATCTTCGCCGCCGACAGATTCAAATTCAGGGAAACCTTCCTGGAACCAGAAAGGAAGTCCAACAAGGCTCATAAGCCTGTTCCGGGTTGCATTCAGATCATTAATATAGGCGTGAGTAAGCTCGTGAACAAATATCTCTTCCATCTTTTGGTAACTACCGTCAAATGGAACGGCAATTCTATTTCGAGCAGTTTCTGTAAATCCACCTACAGCTTCATTCAAAAGTGGAAAGATGATATTTGTTGTCTCAAAATCCTGATGTGATCTATAAAATATAACCGGTATGCGATTTTTTACAGGAGTTTTCAAATCATTTTTTAAATGATAATAAGCTTCTTCTGCTATCAGGGTAGCGATCTTTGCAAATTCATTATCACCTTCTTGAAAATAGATATTAAAATGCAGCGTTTCTATCTGTGCCCAATCGATCTTTTTCGGCTGGATCTTGTTCTTTCCAAAGCCGAACAACAGCATTTGAGAAAAAATTATCAGGATAAGGACCAATATATTTTTTTTCATTAATTTCCCTTTGTACTAAAATACTTTGATCTTAAAATACTTTTTCGGATTTTTCTTTATATCTTTAAGAAGTGAATCGAGGCTTGCAGAAGTATTCAGCAGGTTTTCATAAAGTTCTTTTTCCGAAATGATCTTATTAAATGTGCTCTCTTCATTCAACATCATTTGTGAAAGCATCTTAAAATTCTCTGTAATTTCGTTCATTTCCAAAAGGTTTTTATCCAGCTTTTCCAGTACATTCGACGTCAAGCTAACCGAGCTGGATAAATCTTCCTGATTCTCTTCTATAAGCTTCGATAAACGTTCCGATATATTTGATGCATTCGTTATCAATTTATCTATCTTTACTGCATTAATATCGATAGAACTGTTTATCTTGTTCACCATCACCACAGAAGTATCTACGATAGATTGAAGATTTTTCACAAATTGTCCGTCCTTCGTAATAATCTCCATTATCGATTGCAGATCACAGATCACTTCGCTGAATTCGGAAACAAGTTTTGTGAGACCGTAACTTATCTCTCCATTTTGAACTTCATCGAGGTTCAGAAGTTCTTCCTGCCTGCCGGGAACGATCTCCACCAGAACATCTCCCATCAGGTTCGATTCCAATATATAGAATTTCGTTCCTTTTTTAAGCGGAAAATCAAGTTCCACTTGAAGCAGAACAACCACACCATCTGCTTCTATTTCTAATTCTTTTACACGGCCTTTTTTTACGCCGTGAATTGTAACGGTGCTTCCATTCTCAATGTTCCCTGCATTTTCAAATTTCACTTTCAGATTTGTATATTTACGGCTTTCCAGAATATCTGTGAACCAGCTATAACACACCACCAGGATAATTACAGCAACTATGGAGAATAGTCCTACTTTGAATTCTATACTTTTTTTGTTCTGATAAAATTTCATTATAAACCCTTTGATCGATTATCTCATTTTAAAAACTTCTTTACGAAACCATCGCTTGCATTTTTAAAATCATTATAAATTCCGTCAAAAATAATTTTCCTATCAAGTATCATAATGATGTTCCCTTTCACTTTGCTGATGCAATCCATATCGTGCGTTACGATTATCGAAGTAAGATTGTATGAACTCTGCAATTTCAGTATCAGCTTGATGATCTCCTGCGCAATTATCGGATCGAGTCCGGTGGTTGGTTCATCATAAATAATGTAATCCGGCTTAAGAATGATAGCTCGTGCCAGGGCGACCCTCTTCTTCATTCCACCGCTCAGCTCGGAAGGCATCTTGTCGAGCACTCCGGAAAGACCGACTAAATCGAGTTTCTCTGAGACCATTTCTTCAACCTGATCTTCAGAGAGCGAACTATGTTCGATGAGCGGCAATGCCACGTTTTGATATACATTGAGCGAATCCAGAAGTGCGGAACCCTGGAACAGCATTGCCATTTTTTTTCTAACGGCTGTCAGTTCTTTTTTATTCAAAGAAAAAATATCTATCCCGTCGATAAGGATCGTTCCTGTATCCGGTTTGATGATACCTTCAATTGCTTTCATCAAAACGCTTTTGCCACATCCACTCTGACCGACGATGGTTGTGATCTGGTTCTTTTGAATATTCAGATCTATATTTTCCAGAACAGATTTACCATCGAAACTGATGGTCAGATTCTTTATTTCGATCACTTTATCTAACCTCTAATCCATCATATTTTTTACAAACAGGAAAGAAATGCAGATATTCTTTTTCGATATCTTCATCACTTTTAAAATAAACTCTTACATAATGATCGGAAAGGGCTGTCCAGTAGTTTTTTGTTTTCTTTTCTATTATCCCTCTCAGAGCTACCTTATTTTTTACAATAAACTTTATATATTCCTTCAATTTCTTTTCCGAAAGATTCGTCAATTTATTACTTCTTTCTTTGATTATCTTTCCATGAATATGTCCCGGCATTTCCGCTGCTTTTGTGCCCGGTCTCCTGGAATATGAAAATACATGAAGATATGTGAAATCTATACTGGAAAGAAAGTTATATGTTTCTGAGAAAAAAATATCCGTTTCACCGGGAAGCCCTGCAATAACGTCGATACCGATAGCTGCATTCGGAAAGATTCGTTTTATTTTCTGCATCACTTCTTCGAACTCTGCAGTTGAATATTTTCTTCCCATTTTTTTTAGAAGTTCATTACATCCGGTTTGAAGCGGAATATGAAAATGCGGACATATTTTTTTGCTTTCTTCAAAGAAACTCAAAAGGTCGTCCGTGAAAAGCTGAGGTTCGATCGAACTTAATCTGATGAGCTTCACACCTTCTATATCTTCGATGTCTTTTAGAAGATGCGAAAGGTAATAGCCATCCGATCTTTCCCTGCCAAAAAGTCCGAGATTAATTCCGCCCAACACAAATTCCCTGTAGCCTTCTTCTGTAAGCTTTTGAATCTGTTTCAGCACATTTTCTTTCTTCCTGCTGCGTGCATGACCGCGAGCATAAGGCACGGCACAATAAGCACAATAATAATCACAGCCATCCTGAACTTTAATATAAGCTCTTGTATGATCGATCATTGTGGTTGTAGAATGTTCCTCGAATTCAGGCGCTTTCAAAATATCCCTGAACTGATTTACATTAACCTGGTTAATGCACTCTAAAATTTTGCTTTTTGAATTATTATCTACGATTAGATCAACATTTCCCAATTTCCGTATCTCTTCATAATTTCGCTGGGAATAGCAACCGGTAACTACAACTTTGATGGTACTATTTTTTTCTTTTTGTGTAAGAGCTTTTCGAATTGCATTCCGGCTTTTATAATCGGTTCGATTTGTAACGGTGCAGGTATTTATAATATATACATCAGCGGCTTGATTGAAATCTACAATCCGGTAACCTGCCTGAATGAAATCATCCAGAATACAGGAAGTCTCATATTGATTGACCTTACATCCGAAGGTAATAGCTGTAACTTTTTTCTTTACCACGAAGTCACCAAAACACTAAGGCTACAATAAGTTGGTTCAATCGTCCCGATTGAACCATTTCAGTTTCAGTAAATCGTCCCCGATTTACAAAACTCCTGCAAATCAACTTTATCTCAGTCCTCGACTACTATGATTTTTCTTCCTGCTATTTCATCATCTTTTTCTTCGTGCCTTTGTGTCTTCGTGGTTACTGCAATCCCCAGTTCATCTAATTGTTCTTTAGAAACTTCTGATGGAGATTTACTCATCAGGTCAGCAGCTTGCAAGGTTTTGGGAAAGGCAATAACATCGCGGATAGATTCTGCTTTTGCCATGATCATCACGATGCGGTCGATACCGGGAGCGATGCCGCCATGAGGAGGTGTTCCGTAACGCAGGGCATTCAGGAAGAAACCGAATTTTTCTTCCAGTTCCTCTTCGCTGAATCCCAGCACATCGAATATCTTCTTCTGCACATCCAGCCTGTGACAACGGATACTACCGGAAGAAAGCTCCAGACCGTTACAAACAAGGTCATAAAGCTGTCCTTCGATCTTATCATATTCCCGTGTTTCAAAATATTTCAGATGTTCTTCTTTGGGCAGCGTGAACATATGATGTGCAGTTTCCCATTTCTGTTTTTCTTCGTTATATTCAAAAAGCGGGAAGTCTGTTATCCATACGAAATTGAATTCGTTCTCATTATACAGCTTCAATTCTCTTCCAAAATGATTCCTGATCTCTGCCAGAATTTTATAGACCATTTTATCTGTATCGGCAGCAAAAAGGATCAGGTCACCATTTTTTGCATTTGTTTTTTCCAGGATATTCCTGCTTTCTTCTTCTGAAAGGAACTTGGAAATGCCTGCTGTTAAACTGCTTTCTTCCACTTTACAGAAAGCTAATCCCTTCCCACCCAGATGTTTTGCAATTTCAGTAAGTTTATCTATCTGTTTACGTGAATATCCGGCACAACCCGGCGCAACAATACAGCGCACACTTCCACCGGATTCCAGAGCACCGGAGAAAACCTTGAATTCAGTATTTTTCAGTATATCAGAAATACTGGTGAGCTCCATTTCAAAACGCATATCAGGTTTATCGATGCCGAACCTTTCCATAGCTTCCGAATGGGATAACCTTGGAAATGGAATTTTCAATTCAGTTTTAATCGTTTTTTTAAAGATAAATTCAAATAATTCTTCGATGATATTGAATATCTCATCCTGAGTGGCAAAGCTCATTTCCAGGTCGAGTTGCGTGAATTCCGGCTGTCTGTCTGCGCGCAGATCTTCATCTCGAAAGCAGCGGGCGATCTGAAAATAGCGGTCGAATCCACCGATCATCAGAAGTTGTTTGTATATCTGTGGAGATTGTGGCAGGGCAAAGAACTTTCCTTTGTGGATCCGGCTGGGAACCAGGTAATCCCGCGCTCCTTCCGGTGTGCTTTTCATCAACATCGGAGTTTCAATCTCAACGAAGTTCCTTTTCGTAAGGAATTCACGTATAGCAAATATTATCTCATGACGAAGCAGGATAATATTTTTAAGTTTTTCTCTTCTCAGATCGAGGAAACGATATTTCAGACGCAGGTCTTCTTCTGCCAGGATATTTTCATTTATCTGCACAGGAAGTGGTTCGGAATCGTTGAGGAGCAAAAGTTCACTTGCTTCCACTTCTATTTTGCCGGTTTTCATTTTCCTGTTTATGTTTGCCGTATCACGGGCAAGAACTTTGCCCGAAACAGCTATCACATATTCGTTGCGAAGTCTTCCGGCTTTTTTATGAACTTCCCGGCTTTCCGGTCTGAATACTATCTGGATTATTCCGGTAACATCCCGCAGATCGATGAAGATGAGCCCGCCAAGATCACGACGACGATGTACCCAGCCCATCAAAGTTACGTTTTCGCCGACGTTTTGTTCATTTAATTTTTCTGCGTAATGTGTTCTTTTGTTATTTCCAATAAAATCCAGCATCTATTTTCCCTCTCTAATTTTTAAGAAATTCGACATTTAATATTATACTTATTTTGTCAATGGTTTGGTTTTGGACAGTCAGTCATTTCTGGTTGCAAAGCCCCAGCTTTGTAACCAATAACATCCCCAAGCTGGTGCTTGGGAACGAGAAGAGTAAATTCCCGCTTTCGCGAGAATGACAATGAACAAAAAACATTTCTGTCATCCCCGACCTGATCGGGGATCTCATTTACCAACATTATAGATTCCCGCTTTCGTGGGAATGACAAAGAAAAAGACACGATTTTCATCCTCGACTCGATGCATTGTCATTCCCAACTCCGCCTGCCAAGCCGGAGTTATACAAAGGCTGGATTGGGAATCTTATTTATCATCATTGTGGATTCCCACTTTCGTGGGAATGACAAAGAAAAAGACACTACTATCATCCTCGACTCGATGCACTGTTATTCCCAAGACGATGTATTGTCATTCCCAACTACGATTGGGAATCTACTCAAACCAATCTTCTGATAAATCCTTCCATTCCGGATTATCTTTTTCAATCAGTTCAATTTTCCATTTTCTGTACCATTTTTTCATTCTTTTTTCATATTCTATTGCTGCTACAATGTCATCGGTTTCTTCATAATAAATCAACTTTGTAAGATTGTATTTCTTTGTAAAACCTTCGATTAATTTATTCTTGTGTTCATACATTCTTCTTTCCAGATCATTGGTAACACCTATGTATAGAGTGCCATTCTTTTTGTTTGTGAGAATATAAACATAGTATGATTTATTCATTCTTCCCTTTTATGGATTCCCGCTTTCGCGAGAATGACAATGAACAAAAAACATTTCTGTCATCCCCGACTCGATGCATTGTCATTCCCAACTACGATTGGGAATCTTATTTATTTGCATTATAGATTCCCACTTTCGTGGGAATGACAAAGAAAAAGACACTACTATCATCCTCGACTCGTTGCACTGTTATTCCCAAGACGATGCATTGTCATTCCCAACTACGATTGGGAATCTTATTTATTTGCATTGTGGATTCCCACTTTCGTGGGAATGACAAAGTCATGGAAATGACAAAGGTTTACAAATCTAACTCTACTTCATGATTATCTTCTTTTACTGTAGTTGCTTTTTTGAAAGTGATATTTTCTGCAGGAGGTAAATTCGGTAATTTATTTTCTAAAAGGTCTTCGACAGTAATTATCTGCAGCTTCTCAAATTTCCTGCCAAAACTCTGTTCCAGATAATATCCTTCTTTCTTTGCAGCCTGTTTCATTCCATCTGTAACCTTCTCTTCAAAACAAACAAAAAGCCCCATTACGGCTTCCCTTTTTTTTATCGTCTGAATGAAATGATTTACCTGCTGCAAACTGGCATTACCGCTTTTAACTTCGATTAGTACAAATTCTTTTTTCCAGGGCATATCGAGAGTTAGGTAACCATCGAATCCGGTTTGGTTCTTCTTTTCATTGAGAACACCATGAAGCATAACTTCAATGATCCATTCTTCAAACTTCAAACGACCTTTTCTGGTTGCAGTTGCAAGTTCTTTGGCAGAAGCAATATCCCGCGGGAACCCAAAAATCTCGAATGTTTTGCGAACACCCGTTCCATAAGCATCCATCAATCTTTTGGTGATTAGCTTAACTGCCAGATGGGAAATATCCACTCCGACCCATTGTCGTTTTAGTTTTTGCGCTACGGAAATTGCTGTACCGCAGCCGCAGAAGAAATCCGCAACTACATCTCCTTTATTGGAACTGGCTTCAATTATCCTTTCTAAAAGCATTTCAGGTTTTTGGGTTGGATATCCAAGTCGTTCTTTTGATGTTGAAACCAAGGGAGGTAATAACCAGTAATCTTCTACAATTTTACCTTTTTCATGTAGAGTTCTTTCTGTTCGAATTCCGTGAAATGTTGAAGTTGGTGTTGTTTCTGCTCTTTTTAATGTTGAATCTTGATATGGAATTCTTACTTCTTCATCATTAAAAGTCCAAATATTTCCTTTTGAATACCAGAAAATAATATCGTGCTTTCTTGGAAATTGCTTTTGCCCTGGTGAAGAAGCACCATAATAACACCATGCTATTTCATTACGAAAGTGCTTATTTGTTCCAAAAATCAAATCACAAACAATTTTAAGATAATGACTCATTGTGGGGTCACAATGCAGATAGAAACTTCCTGTGTTTTTTAATAACTTGTGCATGTACCAGATGCGGATGCCCATGGTAGCAAGATAAGAAATCGCACTTTTTGAGATATTTATTTTATCGAGAGCATTTAAAAATTCATAAAGGTCCATATCGATGTCCTGTATTTCACGAAGAGTATCGAGGTAGCCAACATTGCTCCATGTATCTGCAAAAGCCTGCTTTTGCGCTTTTGTGTCTTCCATGTCGATGCTTTCATAAAGAACATTATAATTGCGTTTGCTATTAAAAGGCGGATCGATATAGATGAGGTCAATGAATCCGTTTGGATTTTGTTTTAGCATGTCTTTCATTATTTCCAGGTTATCACCAAAATATAGTTTGTTCATAATTTGCTCCTGATGTTTATGGATTCCCGTTTGCACGGGAATGACAAAGAAAAAGACACTACTATCATCCTCGACTCGATGCATTGTCATTCCCAACTACGATTGGGAATCTTATTTATTTGAATTGTGGATTCCCACTTTCGTGGGAATGACAAGCGTACCAGAATGACAAGGTCGCAGGAATCGTTATTCCTTTTTTCCCTTCTTTTTCACATCGTTTCTGATGAATTTTATTTGTGTATTTCGGAAAACTATCTGGCAAAAATCATTTTGTGAAGAAAGTCTGGGAAAGAAGATAAAGCCGGACTTTTGAGCATTAGGCAATATCGAGCCAAATTGGAATGAATAAGTAATGAGATTTTTCTTTGCTTCACGCCAATCTTCAAGAATATTTTTCTGATCTTCGAGAAGCGATTCTACGTCACTCGTTTCATCCTCGATATTTGTAAGAACAAGATATTTCAGTTGCTCGGGCAACAGCATATTCTCGATATATTCCATGCCAACTACATCGAATTGATTGCCATTTTCGTCCAGAAGGCCGATATCCGATGGTGATATTTCCATTTTTTCCGGTCTTTTATTTTTTATTGTAATATAGAAAGTAGTAAAATAATCTGTAATATCCTGTGGGTCTTTTATCCAGTATTTGTTCTCTACAGCAAAAGTGTAATCTTTTGTTTTTAATATGGCATAATCATCGGATACGGTGATGCCTGTTGTTTCCAGTGGAATATATTTTGTAGAGCAGGATATCATGATGAGCATAACAGACATTAATAAGAGCAGGTTTAATTCTTTTTTCATTTTTCTTTCCTTATAGATTTTATAAAGTAGAGACGATCAAAAAAATCGTCTCTACTTTAATCTGATGTATTTATCCAAATCGGAAGTTTAATCGTCAAGCCCAAAATCCAGTTCCAGAATTTCTTTTGAATCTCCCGATTGTTTCACCGAAGGTTTTTTATTCTGATTTTCTTCTATTTTTTCTTTAACCTTTTCCTCTGATTTCTTCTCATTTGCAGAGTTATCTTCAGTTTCTGCGTCATCTTTCTCTTTGCTTTCCGGTGTTTCCGGTTCTGTTACTGCTTCTTTTTCAGAATTTACTTCATTTTCAAGTTCGACGGGTGTTTCATCTTCATCATCACTTTTAATTTCAGGTTCAGATAGTGTTTCATCTTCATCATTATTTTTAATTTCAGGTTCAGATATTTCTGCATTTTCTGCTGGAGAAACGGTTGTTCCTTCGGGATTTTCCTCGATCTCGTCTTCATACTCTTCATCATCTTCGGCAGCTATCCTGGTTATATCATAGACTTTATCCTTACCATTAAGTTCGATAAGTTTAACGCCCTGTGTATTTCTGCCGATGATTGAGATTTTATCAACAGCCTGCCTGATGATCATTCCATCTTTTGTAACTATCATCAAATCGTCATTATCTACCACTTCCATCAAAGAGATAAGCTTACCGTTCCGGTCTGTAGTTTTTAAAGTTATCACACCTTTTGAACCACGTTTTGTGATCTTATAATTACTGATCTCAGAACGTTTCCCATATCCATTTTCACTTATAGAAAGCAGTGTGCCTTCACGCTTCACAACAACCATTGCTACTACTTCGTCTTCTCTGCGCAAAGAAATTCCCCGAACACCCTGAGAGTTTCGTCCCATAGATCTTGCATCTGTTTCATTGAACCTGTTTGCATATCCATTTTTCGTGGCAAGAATAATATCATTAGTGCCTTCTGTTATCTGTGCATCTATCAATTGGTCACCTTCCAATAGTTTGATAGCTATAATCCCATTAACACGAGGTCTGGAGAATGCGATCAATTCAGATTTTTTGATAGTTCCTTTTTTGGTGACCATCGTAACATAGTGTGGAAGTTCAAAATCACGAACCGTCACAAATGCTTCGATCTTTTCTTCTCGTTCAACCTGCAATAGATTTACTATCGCCTTTCCACGTGCAAGTCTTCCAACTTTCGGGATGCGATGAACTTTCAGCCAATGACATTTTCCAAAATCTGTGAAAAATAATATGTAGGCATGAGTAGAAGCAACAAAGATACTTTCCACAAAATCTTCTTCCTTCAGGTTGGAACCGGAAAGTCCTTTGCCGCCTCTTCCCTGCTTCCTGTATGTATCGATGGGAAGACGCTTGATATAACCATGATGAGATATCGTGACCACCATATCTTCGTCGGCGATCATATCTTCGGTTTCGATGTCGGCAGAACCTTCCAGGATAGTTGTACGACGAAGATCATTGTATTTTTCCTTTATTTCGTTAACTTCCTTCTTAATAATATTCATACGTAGAAGACGCTTATCTAATATGTTTTTCAATTTATCAATGGTTTTAAGCAGATCATTATATTCTTTTTCGATCTTTTCTCTTTCCAATCCTGTGAGTTTTTGAAGCCTCATTTCCAGGATCGCTTTTGCCTGTATTTCTGAAAGACCGAATTTTTCCTGCAGAGCACTGCTGGCAGTTTGAACTGTTTTGGAAGCGCGAATGGTTTTTATTACATCGTCGATATTATCGAGAGCAATACGATAGCCTTCCAGGATATGAAGCCTTCTCTCTGCATTATTAAGTTCAAACTGTGTTCTGCGAACCACAACTTCATGCCGGAAATCAACATAATGCTGTATCATTTCCTTTATATTGATAACTTGTGGAATTCCATTTACCAAAGCACGGTTGTTAACACTGAAACTTCCCTGCAATTGAGAAAATTTATATAATTTATTCAGAACAGAACTGCCTTCTGCATTTCTTTTTATCGTAATCACCAGTCTCATTCCCTGTCTGCCGGATTCATCACGTATATCGCTGATACCTTCGATGCGTTTATCTTTTACCAATTCCACGATCTTATCTATCAGTAATGTTTTATTCAGTTGATAAGGAATTTCTGTTATCACAATCATTTCCGCACCGTTATTTTTGGTCTCGATAGCAGCTCTTCCTCTCATGATAATTCTTCCGTGCCCGGTAAGGAAATAATCTCTGACCCCCTGAGAACCGATAATATAGCCGCCTGTCGGGAAGTCAGGTCCTTTTATATATTCGAGCAGGTCGAGCGGTTCCAACTCGGGATTCCCGATATAAGCAATGATCCCGTCACATATTTCCGTAATATTGTGTGGGGCCATGTTTGTAGCCATTCCCACAGCGATCCCTGACGAACCGTTAACTAAAAGGTTCGGGAATTTAGAAGGAAATACGACCGGTTCTTTTCTTGTATCATCGTAGTTTGTTTTGAAATCAACTGTTTCCTTTTCCAGGTCATCCATCAGGTCAACTGCTGCTTTCTGAAGACGTGCTTCCGTATAACGCATCGCTGCCGGCGGATCGCCATCCTGGGAACCAAAGTTACCCTGTCCGTCAACGAGTTGATATCGCAGACTCCACGGTTGAGCCATTCTTACCAGCGTAGGATAAATAACCTGTTCCCCGTGCGGATGATAATTACCGGAAGTATCACCAGCTATTTTCGCACATTTCCTAAAACCTTTTCCTGGAGCAAGATTAAGCTCGTTCATTGCAAATAATATCCTTCTCTGAGAAGGTTTAAGACCATCTCTGGCATCCGGCAATGCCCTGGATACGATCACGCTCATCGAGTATTCCAGATAAGATTTTTTTAACACATCTTCAATTTCAACTAATTCTATTCTTGATCTATCGTGTATCATTTCTTCCCCTTAAATTTTATTAATTATAACCACGTATGTTTATTTAAACACTTACTTCCACATACTTTGCATTTCTTTCAATGAATTCTCTTCTTGGTTCGACCTCATCCCCCATCAGGATGGTGAACATTCTATCAGCTTCGATCGCATCATCTATTTTCACAGAGGTTAAAATCCGTTTTTCAGGATTAAGAGTTGTTTCCCACAATTGGTCGGCATTCATTTCTCCCAGACCTTTGTATCTCTGAATGTGAATCCCTTTTGAATCCCATTCTTTCATTATTTCATTACGCTCTTCTATGGTGTAAACATAGCGTTTGCTTTTCCCTTTTCGCAACAGGAACAATGGTGGTTTGGCAATATATATGTGACCATATTCCACGAGCGGACGCATATAACGGAAAAAGAACGTGAGAAGAAGAGTGGCAATATGCTGTCCGTCAACATCAGCATCAGACATTATGATAACTTTATTGTAGCGCAATCTGGAAATATCGAATTCATCACCGATGCCGGCACCGAGAGCCAGAATTATAGGCTGGATCTTATCATTGTTCAGCACTTTATCGATTCGTGCTTTTTCTGTATTCAGCATTTTTCCCCACAGCGGTAGGATAGCTTGAAAAGTTCTATCTCTGCCCATTTTTGCAGAACCACCGGCAGAATCTCCCTCAACCAGAAATATCTCTGTTTGAGAAGGATCCTGGATAGAGCAATCTGCAAGTTTACCCGGCAGACTTCCACTTTCCAGCACAGATTTTCTTCTGGTAAGTTCACGAGCTTTACGAGCAGCTTCACGCGAACGTGCCCCCAATATTGCTTTCATGGAAATATGTTTGGCTTCCTGCGGATGCTCTTCGAAATATTCCATCAGTTTTTCATAAACAACCGAATTAACGATACCTTCCACATCACTGTTCTGCAATTTTGTTTTGGTCTGTCCTTCAAATTGTGGATCGCGGAGCTTGATGCTGATAACAGCAGTACTGCCTTCTCGGATATCGCTTCCACCCGGATTTATTTTTTCGTTCTTTAAGATGTTAGCATTTTTGATGTATGTATTCACTGCTCTTGTAAGGGCAGATTTAAATCCGCTTAAATGTGTTCCACCTTCTATCGTATTAATATTATTTGCAAAACTGTATATAACTTCCTGGAATCCCTCGTTGTATTGGATCGAAACTTCGAATTCGGTACCGTTCTTCTTCCCTGCGATAAATATGGGTTCTGTAAAAAGGATCTTCTTGTTTTCATTCAGGAATTCAACAAAAGATTTAATTCCACCTTCATATTGAAATTCGTGCTTTTTGTTTAATATTTCATCTTTTAAAATAATGCGAACGCCTTTATTGAGAAAGGCAAGTTCACGCAATCGAACCGAAAGGTAATCGAAACTGAAATCTAATATTTCAAATATTGTACTGTCCGGTTTGAATGTTACTTTGGTTCCGGTTTTGGATGTTTTTCCGGTTACTTCCAATTCCTTTTGCGGAATACCTTTGGCATAAGTTTGATGATGCACTTTTCCACTTTTGTAAATTTCTACTTCGAGATGTTCGGATAATGCATTTACCACAGAAACACCTACTCCATGCAAACCACCGGACACTTTGTAAGATTTATCATCAAATTTTCCGCCGGCATGAAGAACGGTCATTACAACCTGAACAGCAGGAATTTTTTCGGTTTTGTGCATCTCGACGGGAATTCCCCTGCCGTTATCCTCGATAGACACATAACCGTCTTCTTTGATAATAACCGTTATTTTATCACAATACCCAACGAGAGCCTCATCGATACTGTTATCTACAACCTCATAGACAAGATGATGCAATCCCCTTTCAGTTGTTCCGCCGATATACATCGCCGGACGTTTTCTTACTGCTTCAAGACCCTTAAGGACCTTGATATTCTTGGCAGTATATTTTGAATCTGTCATACAAATTTCCTCTTTTTTTATTTATTAATATATTAATATAATAATTAATAATATGTGTTCATATCTATATTATAGTAATATGTGTCAACTATTTTATTTGTATAAAGTTAGATAAATAATACACTGAACGACATGCCTGATGTATTAAGTTCTAACATACTGAAAATTAAGACGTTATGACTTATTATTTTTAAACCCAAATAATGTAGTAGAATTAGATATTTATTCCTAAAAGATTAATCGACAAAACTAAAATAAATAACCCCATCGTTCACGGTGGGGAAAATGACTGATAAGATGTGTTTGCACGCCGTTCACGGCGTTCTTAAAATATGATTCAGAACGGCGTAAACGCCGTAATTATCATTTCTCTATTTCCTCATTCTCCGCCGTAAACGACGGAGCTATTGAATAATTTCTCTACAAAGTTTCCGCAAGAAGCAAAGTTTACAAGCCAACCAATGGCTGGTAAAACTTTTGGCTTGCAATAAGATGCGTCTATTAATACATATACTGAATTAGTTATTCAAAATGTGAATATTCTATTGCCTTATATAGGTTAAAAAAGAGAATTCAATATAAAAAAAAGTCACATAGCGTAAACTATGTGACGGAAAATATTAACCTTGAATTATGCATTAATCATCATCGAGAAGGTTTTTCCATTTGTTTTCCGATGAGGACGAACTGGTGTATTTTCCCAGACTGACCACAACTTTCACTTTGCTTTTTTTAGCGATAAGTTCATCTGCCATTGGTTGTGAATAAATTATTTTTCCTTTATTTACTTCATCGGAATAGCGAAATATCTTTTTACCTAAAATAAGTCCTGCATTTTCAAGTTTTAATTTAGCTTCTACCACTTTCAGATTATCCAGATATGGAATTCTAACCATTTCCGGTCCGTTGCTCACAACAACGCTCACTGTTCTATATTTTTTGGTCATTATTTCCGGGTTTGGATTTTGCGAGATTATCCTTCCTTTTTCTATCTCGTCATTATGAACCAATTCTTTCTGTTTAAGATAGAGTTTATATTCCTTACATTTTTTTCTGGCAACATCAAAATTCATATCTATCAGGTCAGGAACGATCACTTCGTTTCGATGCCCTACAGCGATCTTCATAATAATATTTATCCCGACAAATCCGATAATAAAAATGATCATCATTATACCAATGGCTATTAATACCGGTTTAAATTTATCCATTGTAATCTCCATGTTATTTTTTTATTAACTTTGCAGCAAACGCACCATCCATATTATGTTCGAAAGGTATCGTTTTTAAAAAGCCGTTTTGAGTATAACATTTTGGTATATATTTTTCGGCTGGAGTCAACTTAAAATCTTTGTTTTTTTTCAGGAATTTTTCTACCTGTTTTTCATTTTCTTCTTCATTCATAGTGCATGTACTATAGATAAGACACCCTCCGCTCTTCACAAAAGCAGCACCTGTTTTCAGTGCATTTTCCTGCAATTTAAGAAGTTTGGGGACATCCTGGTTTATCTGCCAGCGGAGTTCAGCTTTTTTTTGGAAAACACCCCATCCGGAACAAGGAACATCTAAAAGTACCCTGTCATAAGCAGGAGCAACAGGTCCAAATTTGAAAGCATCTGCTGCATTAAATTTCATATTAGATATCTTCAATCTTTCTACTGCATGTTTAAGTTTTTTTATTTTATTTGGAAATTTATCTACTGCGATCACCTCTCCGGTATTTCCCATCAGTTCCGAAATATAAGTAGCTTTCCCGCCCGGAGCAGCAAAAAGGTCGAGGATAGACTCGTGCATTTGAGGATCCATCAGTTCCACTACCATCGCAGCAGAAACATCCTGAACAGAATAATAACCTTCCGTAAACGCTATTTCATTCAATACATCTCTGGCTTGTCCGGTAATTAAAATATTAGGTGAAGCCGTGCTTGAAGTTACTTTTATATTTCTTCGTTCAAAGTAATCTGTTATGCGTTGTTTCTCTGTTGCCATAGTATTGATCCTGATATGCAACTTAGGAATATCATTGAAATACATACATAACATTTCAGTTTTTTCGGCTCCCCACTCTTTCAACCATTTATCGATGAAATCTCTTGGAAAAGAATATTCCAGAGAAATTCTATCGACAATGTTTTTCGGGTATTCAATTGTTTTTTTTCTAAGATATGAACGAAGTACTGCATTTATGAAGTTAGCTATTTTTCCATTATACAACTTTCTTGCCAGAGCTACGGTTTCGTTAACCGCAGCATATTCCGGAATATGATCACAATAAATAAGCTGATACAATCCCATATAGAGAAGAATTTTTATTTTAATATTTGTTGAAGCATATTTTTTCGGATCGGTGTGAAGAGATGCAACATGATCAAGATGGTTCTGCATCTTAATTACGCCTTTCACAAGTACATAAAGCAGATCTGCATTTTCTCCTGCATCCCTGATGTTTCCGGACATCCTGGTAAGCAGTTTATCGGAAAAAACATTTTTCGTGATAACTTTATGAATGATCTTGTAAGCTTCAAGACGAATGTTGATCATATATTTCTCTTCTTATATAGTGATTTGATGGTAGCCTTGATGATCTCTTCCGTGCTTTCAAGCTTCTGATCTTTTAATAATTCAGATATCTTTTTCCTGATTTCATAAGGTTTGTAACCCAGGGTGATAAGTGCCGACTCTGCTTCTCTAACAATATCCGGTTCAACTGATCCGGCAACCTTCAGAATAGTTTCGGTTAGTATGCTTCCCACTTTATCTTTTAATTCTATGATCAATCTTTCAGCAGATTTCTTACCGATTCCGGGGACTGTCGAGATCAATCCTATATCGCCGGATTGGACAGCACGAATCATATCCTGAACAGATAGTGCGGAAAGAACCGAAAGAGCAATCTTGGGACCTACTTTCGAAATTGAAATAAGCTGTCTGAAAAGTTCTTTCTCATCCAAAGTGAAAAAGCCAAAAAGCCTTACTCCATCCATTTCGTTAAAAGAATAATGAATATGTAATTTAATTTCCTTATTTATTGAAGGAAGTTTATCGAAAGTACTTAGAGGGATATTAACCTCATAACCCACGCCACCGCAATCGATGATCACGTTTACCGGTTCTTTTTTTGCAAGAAAACCCTTGAGATATGATATCATTTTTTTATCCTGAATTTATCTTTATTGAACTGGCAAAGAGCTATCGCCAGTGCATCTGTTGCATCCATAGACTTAGATTTAATATTAATATTCAACATCTTTTGCACCATATATTCTACCTGTTCTTTGGAAGCGTTACCGTTTCCAACAATAGATTTTTTTACTTCTCTGGGAGAATATTCATATATTTCAATTTCTTTTTCTGCAAGGGAAAGCAAAATGGCACCTCTGGCATGTCCCAACGTAAAAGCCGATTTAATATTCTTTCCATAAAAGATGGTTTCCACTGCCGCAATATCAGGTTTGTATTCATCAATGATCTTTTTCATCTCGATATAAATTTTAAAAAGCCTTTCCGGTAAAGGTAATTTTGGATTTATTTTTATTACGTCACATCCGGCAGCAACGATCTTTCTGTTTTCTACCTGTAAAATTCCATATCCGCAATTATGACTGCCAGGATCGATCCCAAGAATTATCAAATGATCTCCAAGAAAAATCTTATTGAGACAACCTGTCCATTACTTCATCTGATATTTCAAAGTTGGCATATACTTTCTGGACATCATCGAGGTCTTCTAATTGATCTAAAAGCTTTAGAAGTTTTCCGGCAACATTATCTGCATTTATGGAATTCTTTGGTATTCTTGTAAGTTCTGCTTTCTCTATTTTATATTCTGTTTCTTCCAATTTTTTTAGAACAGAATGTAAACTGGAATATTCAGTATATATCTCAAAATAATCGTTATCAGATGAAAAATCTTCGGCACCGGCATCCAAAGCTGCCATCATTACTTCATCCTCATCGAGATCACCTTTTTGTATCTCGATCAGACCTTTTTGTTCGAACATCCAGGAGACTGAACCGCTTTCTGCAAGATTACCGCCGTATTTGGAAAAAGTGTGCCGTACATCTGCAACTGTTCTCTGTTTATTATCTGTAAGTGTTTCCACAATGATAGCAATTCCATTCTGTCCGTAACCTTCATAAGTATAACTCTCGTAGGAGACACCTTCCAGTTCGCCGGTTCCTTTCTTTACGGCTTTATCGATATTACTGTTCGGCATGTTGGCAGCTTTTGCAGTAGATACGGCTAATCGAAGTCGTGGATTTGTTTCCTGGTCTCCTCCGCCTTCTTTTGCGGCAACGATTATCTCTTTTACAAGTTTTGTAAAAAGCTTACCGCGTTTGGCGTCGGCTGCACCTTTTTTGTGTTTTATCGAGCTCCATTTGCTATGACCGGACATAAAACCTCCGAAGTTAATAAAACATTAAACTTTTACGGGTTACAACTTTTCTTATTCTCAGAAAGATGGCAAAGTATTAATCATTCATCCTTTTTATTTGCTTCTGCAATGATTTTTTTAGCAATATCACCTGGAACTTTCTCAAAATGAGAGAATGTCTGCGTGAACTTTCCACGTCCCTGAGTTAGTGATTTCAAAGCAGGAAAATAACCGAATAATTCTGCAAGAGGCATATGGGCGTTCAGTATCTGTTTTTTACCTTTCTGTTCCATTCCCAATATTTTACCTCTTCTTGTAGATATATCACCCATTACATCACCCATATATTCATCTGGAATAATGATCTTGACTTCATGGATTGGTTCAAGAAGGATAGGAGTAGCAACTTCAAAAGCTTTTTTGAGAGCATTCCACGATGCAATCTTAAAAGCCATTTCAGATGAATCTACATCATGATAGCTTCCATAATAAACATCTACGCTGATATCTACGATCGGATTTCCTGCGATGATCCCTTTCTTGATAATTTCGTTAAGCCCTTTCTCTATAGCCGGTATGAACTTGCTGGGAATAGTTCCGCCAACTACTGAATTTATAAATTCAAAACCTTCACCACGAGGTTTCGGCTTTACCCTGAAATATACCTCTGCATACTGACCTCTGCCGCCAGATTGTTTTTTGTGTTTATAACTAATTTCAGCATTACCCTGAATGGTTTCTTTATACGGCACTCGAGGAGTATTCATCTCTGCTTCTATTTTGTAACGTGATTTCAATCTCTTTATAACAAGGCCAAGCTGTTGTTCACCTATTCCGGAAAGGACATTCTGGGCAGTATCAGCATTCATTTCCAAATTAATTGTCGGGTCTTCTTCCAGAAGTTTGTACAGTGAAGAACCGATCTTATCTTCATCATGCTGGTTTACAGCATTCATCGACTGCCAGTAAACAGGTGTTGGAAGTTCCGGCTTTAATATTTTTATTTTTGAACCCGTTTTTGTGATAGAATTAAAGCAGCGGGAAACTTTGGTTTTTACAAGTCCGCCAATATCACCGGCTTTTATTTCATTAGTTTCAGTCCTATTCTTTCCAACTAAATAATACATCGAACCGATCCTGTCTTTGCTATTCTTTTCGGGGACATAGACTTCCGACCCACTCGATAAAGAGCCGGAAAAAACTCTTACATAAACTATATCACCGACATTCGGGTCTGAGAATGATTTGAAAACATAAGCAGTCAGGTCTCCATTTTCCTTTGCTTCAATAGTTTTAACTTCCTCTCCCTCGACAATATTAACCTGGTTCTTTTCTGCAGGAGAAGGTAGATATTCTACAATTGCGTCCATAAGTTCATTAATTGCAATATTATGAGTTGCCGAGCAGGCAAAAGCCGGAATTAGAACGCCTTTTGAAATTGCATTCTTGATCCCTGAAGCTAATTCTTTATCAGTAAGTTCACCTGCTTCGAAATATTTTTCCAGAAGCTCATCATCGCTTTCGGCAACAGCTTCCATCAATGCTATTTTATATTCTTCATAAGTATTAATGATGTCAGTTGGAATATCGGATTCTTTTCCCTTAATAAAAGCCTTTCCTTTTACAATATCCACAACTCCTTCAAATCTATGTTCACTGCCTATGGGCATAAGAATTGGAACAGGATTAATATTTGTATTTTCCCTGATTAATTCCAGTGCTTTTGCAAAATCCGCTCCTTCGTTATCCATCCTGTTAATAATAATTCCTTTGGCTGCGGATTTATTTTCCAATAATTCAATGGATTGCTCTAAACTTACTTCAAACCCCACTGCTGCATTTGTAACAAAAAGAATATTTTCTACAACCGATGAAGCTGCGATCTGTTCAATGGCAAAATCTGCATAACCCGGAGTATCGAGAATATTTATCTTACATTTTCCCCAGTTAAGGTTTGCCACTCCCAGAGACATCGACATAGTTTTTTCGATCTCTTCCACATTGAAGTCCATAACCGTGTTACCATCTTCAATTTTCCCAACTCTTGTAATAACTTTTGCGTTGAAAAGCATCTGTTCGGCAAGGCTGGTTTTGCCGGCGCCGCTTGCACCTACAAGAGCTATATTTCTGATATTTTGCATATATCCCCCGATTTTTTTCTTATCTTTTTTAGGATAAATAAATCCAAGTCGTACAAAGAAAAATTGTACTTATTTCTTGTCAATACTCACTTTAAAATAATCACTTTCCCTATTTTTTCAGTATTTTTCCCGTTTGATATCTGCCTTGCTTTTATTTTGTAGAAGTATGTATTATTGGCTATATTGTCACCATCACCATCTTTTCCATTCCAATATATCTGGTTATATCCGGCATTACAGGCAGGTTTTTTTATGGTTCTTATCTTTTTCCCGGTAATAGTATAGATCGAAATAGTTATATCCGAATCTTCTGTAATAACAAATGTGAAATTACCATCTTTCTCTATTGGATTCGGGTAAGGGAGCATCTGCTCTATCGCTACCTTCCCTGATCTTTTGGAAATGAAATTTGTGTGAGCAACAGTGGGAGTGTTAAAGTTATCAAATACTATCAGTTGCAGTGTGTGTGTTCCTTCGGAAAGATCGGTCAATTGCCAGGTCAATTCTCCTTTTGTACAGGAACCCAGATCATAAATAAAACCGTTTGTAACATCTATCGGTTCGATGCTGTCATCGAGTAATATCAGTATTTTATGACCGGCAGAACCCAGAATATTTATGCCGTTCTCATCTTCAATATCCGCTATTAGAAGCGGATCGGTGGAAACATAATCTCCCTCGATAAATGTTCTGGAATCCAGATATAACTGAACCTGCGGAGGACTTGTGCTAATTGTATCAATCTGAATTCTGCTTAATTTCATCGGATAATAACAACTTAAATAATCTTTATTTTCGCTATCATCAAAAACATAGTTGATGATCCTGCCTTTGTTTCCGGCATGAATATCATCCGGAACAATAAATTGTGCATTATAAGCACCGCTATTTATTTGCATCTCACCATAAAAGAAAGTATTCCCGTTTTTTGTATAATCGACTGTGTAAACCAATGAATCATATTTAACAAAATCATTATTGATATAAGTAATATCATATTCCGATTCAAAAACTCTGATCTCACCATTACCGTTTATAAAATTACCTGTTCCGAAATCACCGGTTATACTGATAATTTCCCGGGCACGTAAACTATCCGGAATTCCGGAGATTGCACCACCTCTCTCCGGTTGAGTTATCGACATTATCGGATCACCGAGAATATTGTATAAACTGCTGTTAATTTTAATTTCAGTCAAGTTCAGCTTTGCATCGAGTAAGGAAAAACCGATATTATAACCTTTATTAATTGCATTCTCAAAGAAATATTTCATTAATTCTGTGTTCGGTCCCGGACTGCTTCCTCTTCTCGCAGCAATAGAAGCGATCGCTCCACCATTTTCATATAGTAATAATCTTTCGGGAATACAATCGAAATCGGGATTATCGAACATTCCCACTTCACAGGAAGCAGCAATGAAAAGAGGAAGATGTTCTTCATTATCCAAAAGATTTGTATGCAAAGAACCCCTGAAATAATCTTCATCTCCCAATACATCCTCATTCCCATGACCAACAAAATACCATATCAAACGTCCTTCATTGATCTTCTTTATAATATCGTTACGGGCAGCCGGTTTATTCTGGTATTCATCAAAGCCATATTCGATAGCCATTACCTTATCCACGTAAACCGAGTCATTCATAACATCTCCCGTTTCCTGGACATTTCTGCTGTGATTCATAGCTGCCGTACCAAATCCTTCATGTCCACCGCTTTTGTTTTCATCATCAGCGATCAACAGGACGCTATTTCTCCAGAAACCCGGCGTAGGTTCTTCGATATATTTGCGGATCCTTTCTATTAAAAAATCCATATCATTATCGTTCTTTGCCGGAAGCCTCCCGATAGAAAGTACAGGATAATAAGTACTATTAAAATAAACAAAGTGATCATCACTGTTGTTATAGACCATAATTCTATTCTTCTCGGTGGGATTTGTCCATTCACTTGTTCCCGCTCCCATCAGGATCACATACATCAATTCCGGATGATCATCAAATTCGTCATTTAAATATTGTTTTATAGAAAGTGGATCTTCCTGCCCATATTCATCAAAAATATCTTGCTGACTTTTAAGTTCAAAATTCAATTCGGGATGAAAGCCTTTAAATTCCTCAGATTGAGTTTGGAAAACATTTTCTTCGGGATAGATGATGACAGCATCTATATCTTCCCTGGAAGAAGATCCTGTTATCTTTTTTCTTTGGAAATTTTCCACAGGAATAGCTGAATCTTTATTCAAAACATCATTAATTCGCAGCGGTTTATTTTTATATTCTCCACCAAAGGTCAGCCAATATATTTTTTTTGTAGAATAAATCGGTAATCCCGGGTCTTCATAATTTTCCTTGAAGAAATAAATGTTATCTTCCTCATCAAAAGACCCGTCATTTCCAGCATCGACGAGTGCCGGAACTTCGATAAGCTCGAATTCATAAGTTTGCGGATCATCGTTTATTATTTTTCTATACATTGTAAGAATTCGAATGGAATCCGGTTCACAGAAGGATGGAAGCAGGAAGAGTTCATCATAAGTCAGTTTGTACAAAGCATTTTGTTCAACCTCGAATTTGTACCAGAAATCCGACTTTTCAAATGGCATTGAATTTATTTTTTTTATTTTCTTTGTTCTCCAATATTTTGAAGTTTCATAATTCAATATAAATTTTTTGTAAATAAGATCAAATTTATCCTGAATTTCTTTCCTGAAAGAAGTATCTCCCACAATATCAATCTGAAGGGTTAAATTACTACAGAAGGTTATTTCTTTTGCGGCAGCATCATAAGAAAAAGGTGAAATTTTTATGGGAACGAATGAATAATAACGATAACGGGTTTCGTCTAATGCTTGAACCGTTTCTGTGATCCTTCTCGAATAAAGTTCGCTGTCTATTTCGTAAATAAAATCAAAAGTTTTACCGCCTTTCTGAATTCGAGGAATAGGAGAAACAGGTTTTTTTAATAAATACTTTTCTGTTTTTTTTGAAATCAGTTTTGTTTTGATATTTCCACCCGGAGGAATAGCAACATTCAGCATGATAAACGGCAGATCAGGAGTTCCCGGAACAGCTTCAGTTGTCCAGTTGCGAATATTTACAAAAGTGAAATTTTCACCTTCGGAAATGGAAAAATCCTTAATATTAAATTGAATAACAACCCTTTGTGGAGATTGTTCCAATACTTTATAATTTGCATTCAATAACGAAGCAGTTATTATCAGAAGTACAATAATATAATTTCTCATTTTATTCCTCCAAGAATATATCGAAAATCAAATTTCCAAAATTCCCTGTCGATGTCAACTAAGATAGTAGATATAAGATTTTCCGGAAGAGAAAACTTCACTTGCATTGTATTTTTTATTTTTTGATAATATATATAAAGATATATTCAAACTGCATCTTTTTTTATTTCATTAATAAAAAGGGTTCTGCATAATTCATATTAAACCACTAAAGTGGTTTCTGGCGAGTGGAGTTTCATCTCAACCCACAGTTAATCCGGCAGCTGCCGGATAATGCTATAATCCGTATTGAATTAACCCACAACTGTTTACTCCGGCTCAGACGGATCAGTTGTGGGAATAATCAAACCCACGTATGAAAATTTCTGCTGGTGCTACATAATAAAAACTATCTTTGCGAGACATCTTACATAGGAATTCTATCAAAGTAATCTAAAACTCTAATTAAAGTCTATCCGTAAAGTATGGTTATTCGACTCGTAAGGTACGACGAGTCGAAACAATTGGCTTTATGATGATGTTTCGAGTCGTCGTCCTTCGTCCTTACGACTCGAATTGCAAGTTTACGGATAAACTCTAATAAACTGAATACAAAAAGATTACTTCGTTTGTAACAGCAAGAAGAAAAACTCGCAAAGACACTATATTTCACATTTTGATTAATTTGTTGCTGCTCTTAGTGTCAAGCTTCTTGCGATCTCCAAGCTGATGGTTTTATTAAGATGAAACTGAA
>JAUVLE010000304.1 GCA_030595905.1 Candidatus Cloacimonadota bacterium
CGGCGGCAGCCTCTCCGATGTTTACAGGCATTTTGGCAGTAAACTGGAAATCTTAAAAGCTGTTATTACCAATTTCCAGATTAATATGAACCCCGCTTTAGAAAAGCTTAATGAATCGGTGAACTCTTTAAATAAAATTGAACATTTTATTTCAGAACACTTCAAAATAATCAGTATGAATCCTGATTTTGCAAAGGTAATATTTTCCGAAGCAAATTTCCAGAATGAAGAAAATCTAATATTAAAGATGAATAATATGATGAACCAATCCCGTAAGGTTTTGGAAACAATAGTACAATCAGGTCAGAAAAAAAATGAGATACGCTCCGATATAAATTCGTTAAGTATAGTCAGGATGATCATCGGTTCGATGAGATTACTGGTAACCCAGTGGAGTATGTCGGGAATGATCTTCAACCTGGAAACAGAAGGTAAACAGCTTTATGATGATATGAAAAAATTAATGAGAGAAGGATAAATTTTAATGGCTATCCAGACTTTTTATATAAATTATCTAACCCTCTTAAATTCTCCCTTAAAAAGGGAAATTATATAGACTTTCTTGATAATTAGAGTAAATTTTTTTATTTAAAACAGAAGTTAGTGAACGTTAACTATAAAGAGCTTCAGATTGTTGATAGGAATACGAATGTTCTGAGCCGTTAAATAAATTATAACATTCAGAGGTGCTTCGCACACTCGGAAGTTGAACTCAATGTAAGAAAAAATAAAAAGAAAGCTTCGGAAAGGTAATAAAAAGGAGAAGAAATGGAAAAGTTTTTGAATAAGTTACTGAGATTTCCCAAAATCACAATGTTGGTCCTGTTAATTATCTCAGTCGTATTTTTTATGGTAATGAAGCAAAACACAAGAATGGAAACAGACCTTGATAAATATATGCCGCAAGATCATCCCGCATTTATTTACAGCGATGAAGCTGAAGATATATTTGATATTAATGATGGAATAATTATAGCCGTCGAGAATGAAAACGGAATTTATAACAGTCAAACTTTGCAGAAGATCAAAGATATTACAAAGCAGCTCGGCAAGATGAAAGAGATCGAAAAGGGCGATGTAACTTCACTTTATACAGCCGATAATATTATTGGAACAGAAGATGGTATGGATGTGAAAGCATTTTTCAAAAAAGTTCCCAAAACAGAAGAAGGTTTGTTGGAAATAGCCGAAAAAGTTAGAGCGAATGAAATGGTTTTCGGCAGACTTGTTTCCGAAGATGAAACAGTAAGCGTGATAATTGCCGAAATAGGTGATGATGTTTTCAGTCAGGAATTTTATCATCAAATATTAGAGCTGACAAGATCATTTGAAGGACCGGAAAAACTTTATGTTGCAGGAAGTCCGATCGTAGAAGGAACTATGGCATATTTGGGTCCAAAAGATATGGAAAAAATGGTGCCCATTGTAATTTTGGTGATCGTAATAGTTCTTCTGTTCGTGATGAAAAGCATAAAAAATACTATCTTCACAATGCTGGTTGTTCTTTTTAGCGTAGTGTGGGCTTTTGGTTTAATGGCAGCGTTTAAGATACCAGTTTATGCTGTTTCCACGATGATCCCCGTGATGTTGATCGCAATCGGAGTAGCAGATGGAATTCACCTTTACAGTCATCTCGATCTTTTCCTGTATAAAACCCCGAATGCTACCAGAAAAGAAGCAGTTGCAGATATGCTGAAAGGAATGTGGAAACCTGTCGTGATGACTTCTGTAACCACTTCGGTAGGATTTTTCTCGCTGCTCACTTCCGAAGTTTTTCCTATAAAATATTTCGGACTGTTCACGGCATTTGGTGTGACGGCTGCAATGCTTTTCTCATTACTTCTTATTCCGGCTGCAATTTTGGTATTTGGCTACACAAAGAGGAAACCAAAAAATGAAAGTAAAAACAAAAATGTTGGAAATCCATTTGCGTTTAGATTTGCCAATTCAGTTATCAAATATAAAACGATCACACTTTTTCTTACAATAGCAATTATAGCAGTTTCTCTTTTTGGAATCACTAAAGTCTGGATCAATTCCAGTTTTCTGGAAAAATTTGAAAAAAACAGTGATATTGTGCTTACCGATAAATTTATCAATGAACATTTTGGCGGAACAAGCACCTTGAATGTTATTCTCGAAGCGAAAGAAAATGATGTAATGAAATCTCCGGCAGCTCTAAAATTGATCGATCAATTGCAAAAAGAAATAGAAACCAGGCTAACTGTTGTGGGTAATTCTTTTTCATTGGCAGATTACCTGAAACGTATGAATAAAGTGATGAATGCCGATAATGAGGAATTTAACACAATCCCAAATTCGCAGGAACTAAATGCTCAATATCTTTTGCTTTATGAAATGAGCGGTGATCCTGAAAACTTATGGAAAGTAGTAGATTATGATTACAAAACTGCTAACCTGACAATTCAACTGAAGAGTGATAATTCCAAAGCTATCAGAAGTGCGATCGCAATTGTAAAAGAATTCCAAAATGATTTTGAAAAACTCAGGATCAGTGTAAATTTTGCCGGCTCAGGTTATAAAGCACTTGTCTTCACCGATCTGATTCTGGAAGGACAAATAAAGAGTTTAGTGATGTCACTGTTTATCATCATTATTTTGCTTGCACT
>JAUVLE010000263.1 GCA_030595905.1 Candidatus Cloacimonadota bacterium
ACCTTCGACTTTTCAACCCATGAAATTCTGAAAGACTATTTCACAGGGTTAGTCGATGGAAGCACCACGTACGGAAAAAATAAAAGAAAGACCAATAAAGATAGATTCCCACTTTCGCGGGAATGACAGGAAAACAAGGAAACTAAAAACGCCCGATTTTCATCGGGCGTTAAAGTGATCTTAAGCTCTTTTTTATTCGTCGTACTTTTCAACTTCTTTGTCCAACTCATCAAATGCTTGTGAAGCTTTGAACTGATTGTATAGAGCTTCTTCGTTTTTGATCTTATTCATCAGGTTTTTGTTAACAGACTCCTTGGGAACGCTTACGCGAACGAATGTCTGATAACGGTTGTCATCGTTTACGATAGTTTCCTGCTTTGTTACCATTACGTTTGTAAATTTGGCATTGGCAACGGCTTTCACAACTTTACTGGTAAGAGCAAGAACCTGTGGGTCGTTCACGCCAGCTTCTTCTTCATAGTTCTTTACCATACCTTTTACATAAGTTTCCACATACTGTGCAGCTTGAAGCATAGCATTTGCATAAGCAGCATCATAAGATGAATTTTGAGAAACCTTGGTAGCCATTCCATAAGTTTGAACATACTCAGCGTTATCCTGTTTTTGCCACCAATCCGGGTAATATAGTTTTTTAACGCCTTTTGGTCCGCCTTTTCCACCGCATGCTGTAATAACAAATACAACGATCAATAACAATGTAATGATCTTCAATGTTTTCATACTTCCTCCTTTTTATTGAATATCTCTTTCGTTCTTCACGAAATCAATAGTATCTATTGGAATAATTTCGTGATTTTCATCTATTTTAAAAACATGCCAACAGTTCCCTTTCAAATTTTCTGAAACTTCAAATTTGGCAAGTAATTTATTTTTCCCGTACACTTGAACCAGTGCATTACTTCGTGAAAGATGTTTACTTCGCTTCTTTTTTTTATTGGAATAATCATACACAGAGTAAGAGTATTCGCCGATCGCAGGTTTATAGATCGTTATTGTTTCGGGTCCATATTTATCCGTATCATCTCTATCCAAAAAATCTTTTCCGCCAATCAGAATTTTATTTCTGTACCAGATATGAAAATCTCCGCCATCAGGATTCGGACCGCTAAGGTGTGCATCCAGATCGCGAGGTCTACTTCCCCATGTAAGAACTATCCGGAATTCTTTGATCTCCGGTGATAATGCACAGATAACTTCACGCGGTGTTTCATCTGCTCCCATCCTTGCTATAAAAGAAGTTCCGATGAATCCTTCCTTGGAAATATTTAAAGTATATTGCCCGATCTCTACATCAAATATGAATATACCCGTTTCACCTGTAGTCTCAAATTTGCTGTCATTCATATAATCTACAATACTGATGGCTGCGTCTGCAAGAGGTTCTCCCGTAACTGCATTAACCACTTTTCCAACGATTATCCTGGATTTCGGGTAGTACTTTACTTCGCGGTCAACCTCCCCGGATGAAGCATCGAGTGTAAAAACTTTGCAGGCAAGACCCGCACCTTCCGGAACTTTAATAAGATCGATCAGGTTTTTTCCTTTGAAGATCGATATCATGGGTTTGGAACGAGCAATAAGGGTCGGATCGCAATTCATGTCATCATCAGCAAATTTATCTTTTATCCAGAATGTAAAATATCCATCGTCGGCATTTATTTCGAAGACCTGCTGAGCTTCTGTGGAAAAACCTTCTCCCACAGAGATCAATTTGCCATCCATAACTTTTTCTGGTCCGCCGCCGCTTACAAATGCATGTTCCTTACCTATAGAGCCACTCATAAATCCGTTGCATTCGCCTTCAAATTCATCCCAGCTAAGATGAATCCGGTATTCAGAAGACCATAAAAAAATACAGATCATAATGAATATTACAACAAAAAGCTTTTTCATTAAGACTCCTGTGACAAGAAATCTAAATTTCAAATTTCAACGTCAAGAAAAAAGTTATCTAAATAACTCCGCCGAGCTAAGATTATTCAGCTTGCTCGGTTGGTAGATCACGATATATTATTTAATATTAAACTATAATTCTATATCTTCTTCGTAGTTACCGATGATATCTGCTACTTCGATAATCTGAATAAAACCGACACCTTTCTTATCGAGATCGATCCCGTTTTCCTTTAGGAGTTGTGAAAGTTTATACGCTAAATCCCTGCTTTCTATATGAGCCAGAATGATCGTCGAACGTTTTGATTTCCCTTGAGCCATATAGCTGAGTCCGGCAAAAACGGGAAGTTCATAGGCAAGCTTTCTTGCCATAGAAGTTGCATCGATAATTGAAGCATTTGTAATGCCAAGTTCGACCATTGCGTTCATTACATCGGCAGCTTCGTTATGTTCATTCAAGGTAAGGATCATCAGGTAGTTCTTCTGCTCAACTGTCTGTATTTCTTCATCGTCAAATTTTTCAAGTATCTCTGCAACCTCATCGACACTACCTGCTTCTAAAAGACCTTCTCTAAATCCGGATTTTCTCAATAGGCGATTTGCCTGTGCCAGTAGCTGAAGATATTCCTTGTTATGTTTTTCCGAACAGCCGAAAAAGAAGATGATCTTTGCTCGTCCCATTTCCGGATTATCATATTCGATCCCTTCTTTGTAGATAATTATGCACATAAATAGTTTTTCTACCACATTGCTTCTGGCATGCGGAAGTGCAATTCCCTGCATCAGTTCTGTATTTGCCATTTCTTCACGGTCGTTCAAAGCCTTTAAAAATTTTTTCTGATTTAAAATATAATCGTGATTATAAACATGATTTACCATCCCTTCGAAGAGTTCCTTTTTGGTTATAACATCCGGATTTATTACTATCAGGTTCTTATCAATTATTTTCTTCCACATAACTTTCTCCTAATTAGGACAGAATTTTAGAATTAAGTTACTAATCCTGATTTCTTTCCTTTAATAAAAAAAGCACAATATTTTTTGTTCATATATTTATTTTTTAACTTCTTTTGAAAAACTTTCCAATTTCATTTTTGTAAACCCGAATTTCAATAGCAATGGAGTTACAAGTGCAGACACAATAACCATCATAATTGTTGCAGAAAGTATATCTGTAGAGATCAGACCTTTCATCAGAGCCATATTTGCAACGATCAGTGCAACCTCTCCCCTGGGTATCATCCCGCTTCCGATCCGGAAAGAACGGATAAAATCAAAATTGGTCAATCGTGCACCGATCCCACAGCCAATTGCTTTCCCAAAAATAGCAAGTAATACGAATCCCAGAAGAAACAAGGGTTCTGTTTTGATATCAAAAAGATTGAATCCCAAACCGATATTAACAAAGAACACATCAACGAAAAAAGATTTCCCGATATTTGTTATTCCGGTTTGAACTGCATGTTTATGATGCGTCTGTCCCAGGAACAATCCCGCAAAATACGCTCCGGTAATAGCAGCCAGACCTGTCATTTCTGCAACCCATGCATATAGAAGCACAACAGATATTGCCAGGGAGACGACTACATTATCC
>JAUVLE010000238.1 GCA_030595905.1 Candidatus Cloacimonadota bacterium
CGAACTTTGCGGTTAAATTTGAACTTAGTTTCTCTTTGCGCTCTTTGCGAACTTTGCGGTTAAATTTGAACTTAGTTTCCTTTTGCGCTCTTTGCGAACTTTGCGGTTAAATTTGAACTTAGTTTCCTTTTGCGCTCTTTGCGAACTTTGCGGTTAAATTTGAACTTAGTTTCTCTTTGCGCTCTTTGCGAACTTTGCGGTTAAATATATGAAAAAATACTTAGCGGAATTTAGTGTTCTTAGCGGCTTTGTTTTTTATTCTGCTCCGTGCTCTCCGTGTTCTCTGTGGCAGAAAAGGATAAAGATTTCACTCTGTGCTCTCTGTGGCTCTGTGGCTAAAATTAAATGAAAAAATATGCAATAATAAGTCTCGGTTGTTCCAAGAATCTGGTAGATAGTGAGGTTTTCGCAAACATCATAGAGCAGTCGGGTTATTCTATTACCGATGTATTCGAAGAAGCGGAAGTTATCATTATCAATACCTGCGGGTTCATATTGGACGCAAAAGAAGAATCCATCGAAACAATATTGTCAGCCGCTGAACACAAAAAATCCGGCAGATGCAGGAAGCTGATCGTTACCGGTTGTCTGGCTAAAAGATATTTCCAGAACATAAAGGAAACCATCCCGGAAATTGATGAATTGGTCGATCTTAAGGATTTCGATAGTTTCGCCAGAATTTGTAAAACAAAACCAACATCAAAGCGCAAACTCCTCACTCCTCCCCACTTTGCCTATCTGCGCATCAGCGACGGCTGTAATAATCATTGCAGCTACTGTGCTATTCCTTCCATTCGTGGAGAACTGAAAAGCGTTCCTGTCGAAAAGCTGGTGAAAGAAGCTGAATCGCTTGTACAAAAAGGTGTAAAAGAACTCATCATCACAGCCCAGGATACAGCAAACTACGGAGTAGATATTTACGGAAAGCCCTGTCTTTCTCAATTACTAAAAGAACTGCATAAAATTGAAAACCTGGAATGGATACGTATTCTTTACCTGCATCCGGCTCATATAACTTCCAATATCATCGACACAATTGCAAATCTGCCAAAGATCTGCAAATATTTCGAGATACCTATTCAGCACATTAATAACGCTATTCTGCAAAGCATGAACCGGAAAGTTACAAAAGAACGTATTAAAGAGATCATCACGGAAATCCGAACAAAAATACCTGAAGCAATAATCCGTACAACGCTAATAACCGGATATCCGGGAGAATCCGAAGAAAAATATATTGAACTTCGAGATTTTATCAAAGAAATGAAATTTGAACGATTAGGAGTTTTTTCCTATTCACCGGAAGAAGACACACCGGCATTCGACCTGGTTGAACAGGTCCCGGAAAAAATTGCTGAAAAAAGAAAAGAAGAGATCATGATGCTCCAGCAAACGATTTCCGAAGATTTCCTGGCCAGCCTGATAGGTAAAAAAATCAAAGTTCTTATTGACCGAATTGGTGAGGAAGGAGAATTTCCTTTCGAAGGTCGCAGTTATTTTGACGCTCCCGAGATTGACGGAACAGTATTCATCGAAGAGGGTAAAGCTGAAATTGGGAAAATCGTTACGGTAGAAATAACTGATTCCTGGGAATATGACCTAGTGGGATATATAATTTAAGGATTTTAAGATTTTTATGAATAAAGAAGAATTAAAAGACAGGACAAAGAAGTTTGCTTTAAGAATTATTAAATTAGTAGAAGCTTTACCTAAAACTGTTACCGGACAAACTATGGGTTATCAGTTAGTTAAAGCCGGAACTTCTGTTGGAGCAAATTATCGCGCAGCTTGTCGTGGAAGATCAAAAGCTGAATTCAACTCAAAATTGCACATTGTATTAGAAGAAGCAGATGAAACTGTTTTTTGGTTGGAATTGATTATTGAAGCAAATTTGTTACCGAAAAATAAATTAGATTCAATACTAAATGAAGCCAACGAACTAACAGCAATTTTCGCAAAATCATATTATACAGCGAAAAGGAATTTATCTTGAAATCACCAAATCACCAAATCACCAAATCACCAAATCACCAAATCACCAAATCACCAAATAATAACGGAGGATAAATGAAACGCAAAGTTGCACTAACAGGAATAAAACCAACCGGTTTACCGCACATCGGAAATTATTTCGGGATGTATAAACCGGCAATCGAATTGGCAAAAAAATATGATACTCGCTATTTCATTGCAGATTATCATGCCTTAAATTCAATGAAAGATCCCGAAAAGATTCGAGAATTAACTTATGAAGTTTCAGCTACGTGGCTGGCTATGGGTTTGAATCCTGAAAAATCTATTTTATATAAACAGTCTGCTGTTGTCGGCACTTTTGAATTAACGACCTTTCTATTGGCTTTTACATCAAAAGGTTTGATGAATCGAGCACATTCCTACAAAGCAAAAGTTGCTGTAAACAATGAGCTGGGAAGGGATTTGGATGATGGTGTGAATATGGGTCTTTTCACTTATCCGGTTCTGATGGCGGCAGATATTCTTCAATTCGACAGTGATGTTGTTCCGGTGGGAAAAGACCAGGCTCAGCATCTGGAAATGGCTGTGGATATTGCCCAGACGATCAACCATAATTATGGAAAGGAACTATTGAAAATTCCTACTGCATTAATTAGAGAATCAACAGGTCTTGTGATTGGTTTGGATGGCAGGAAAATGAGTAAAAGTTACAATAATACTATCCCCTTATTCCTTCCGGAAAAAATTCTGCGAAAACTTCTGATGAAAATAGTTACGAATTCACAAACAGTGGACGACCCAAAAGATCCAGATAAATGCAATATCTTCACACTTTATAAACTTTTTGCAGATAAAGAGCAGCAGGCAGAAATGCGGAAAAAATACAAGGCTGGGGGTATGGGCTGGGGAAATGCAAAACAGGAACTTTTTGAAATATTGAATGAGACAATTGCTCCGATCCGCCAAAAATATGAGAACCTGATAAATAATAAAGATTATATAGATGAAGTTCTGAGGGACGGTGCCGAAAGAGCAAGCGAGATCGTTTATAAAAAGCTGTCTTTCTTGAAAAAAGAAATTGGTCTGGGATAGAATGCAAATGATGATCGCTGATCGATATTTTTCTCATTGACACCAAAAAACAGCAAAATAAAAGTGTTCCTGCTTTAAAATTTAGGAGTTAGAATGTATATTTTTTTAATGGTTGTACACGTGGTTATTTCGATAGCTTTGATAATGGTTATCCTTACTCAATCGAGTAAAGGCGGAGCTCTCGACGGACTGGTTGGCAGCACTGCTACAAACGTTCTGGGTGGACAGGGTGCTTCCAAATTCCTTAAAAATGCTACACAGATACTCGCTGTTCTTTTCGTGCTGAACTGCGTTCTGCTTTCACTTCATTTGAAGAGTGGAACCAAAACTTCCAGTAAAGCTGTAGAAATGATGAAAGAAGAAGCTGCTGAGCAAAGTGCAGCCGACGAAGAACTTCCGGCTCTACCCGGTACCGAAGAACCTTTAGGCGAACCGGCTACAGAATAAACGCAGAAGTGGTGGAATTGGCAGACACGCAAGACTAAGGATCTTGTGCCCTTTTTTGGGTGTGCGGGTTCAAGTCCCGCCTTCTGCACCAAAGTTTTTACCCCGCTCAATTGAGTAGGGGGTTTTTTTATTCAACACCGATTTACACCGAAAACACCGAGTTATAAAAGCGTATCTCTCGTGACCAAACCCTTTAGTCTATGAAAGCTTTTCTTTTCATTGGGTCAGCTTGGATAAGTAAAAAATAGCCCAGTCCTTTAGGGCTGGGAATAAATGGAAACCATAATATACCGCATCTACGGAGCTTTTTTATTCAACCCCTTCAGGGTTGGTTGGTTTGTTTGTTCTTTCTGTACCGCCGGTTTCACCGACGGCTATTCTATGAAACCCTTTCAGGGTAAAGATGGTTTGTTTTTATTTACCACCGACTAAAGCCGACGGCTATTCTATTTAACCTCTTCGAGGAAAACCGTTCTGTCCTTACTGTACCTCTGGTTTCATCGACTGGTTAGACTCTGCTTCCATCGACTAAAGTCGAAGGTTACTCTTTGTGCTATCTTGTAGCTAAAAG
>JAUVLE010000253.1 GCA_030595905.1 Candidatus Cloacimonadota bacterium
TACTGTCAAAAAGAATTTTGACAAACAAACAGATAATTTGATTTTGGAATTATAAGCTGTTAAATAAAGAAGGAATTATGGAAAATAAATTGATCGTGGTTATCGGAGCTTTTGGAAGCGGGAAAAGTGAGTATTCGATCAACCTGGCAAAAGAAATTAAAGAACGCAAAGGTAATGTTGCACTTGTCGATCTGGATGTGGTAAACCCGTATTTCCGCAGTAGAGATGTTCGTGAGAAATTCCAGGAGAAAGACATCGAAGTAATTGCGCCGGAAGGTGAATTTAAACATGCCGACCTGCCGATGATCTCTCCCAGAATAATGGGTGCCATTCAGAACTATGATAAAACCGTGATACTGGATGTTGGCGGAGATCCTGCAGGCTGCAGAGCTATGGCACGTTTCATTCCGAACATAAAGAAAAGAGGATATGAAATGCATCTGGTGATAAACACAAAACGTCCGTTCACTTCCGATGAAAAAGGAATATTTGAAATGCTGGATATGCTGGAATCTGCATCAAAATTGGAAGTTACCCACCTTTTTTGCAATACGAACCTGATGGAAGAAACATCTGCCAGGATGATCGAAGAAGGCGTGAAAATAATAGATAATGTAGCTAAAGAAAAAAAAATAACTTTCGATTATTTCTTCACTCTCGAAAAATATGATCATCTCATTCCGAATGAAATTATCGGGAAAAGAAAAAAGGTGCTTAAGTATTATCTTTCCAAACCGTGGGAAATAAGTTCCAAAGTACATATGAAAGGAATTTAGTATTGAAAATTGAAGATTGAAAATTGAAGATTGAAGATTGAAAATTGAAGATTGAATCTGGTTATCAAGCCCCAGCTTGGTAACCTTTTTTATCTTATTGATAATCTATGTGTATCCAAGCTGGGGCTTTGATACAAGAGTATCGATTGATTGGAGATTTGCGATTGGAGATTTGGTTAACTTCTGGCGAATTGAAGATTTTTTATTCGTTAATACTAATTACGATCATTTTATAGTTTCATAAAGTATAATAAATTCTTTTTCGTTAAGTGTTTCACCTCTGCGGCTTAGATCAATGTGTCCCGATTCATTTAGTTTCACTATCTTTTCTTTAGATATGATTTCACGTAAATTTCGACGCAGCATTTTCCTGCGGTTTCTAAAGGAAATTTCCACGATCCGCCAAAAATATTTTTCATCTTCGATCACTGGTTTATCTACTCTTGGTGTTAAACTGATAACAGCAGAATCGACTTTGGGTGGAGGATAGAAAAGGTGCGGCTTTACTGTGAATTCATAACTCACATTAAAATAAAACTGCATCTTCAAGGTTAATACACCGTAATCCTTTGTTCCAACTTTTGCATTTATTCTTTGTGCAACTTCTTTCTGGATCATCACTACCACTTTACTGAATTTATCTGCATTTTCCACTACTTTGAAAAGAAACGGCGAAGTGATCTGGTATGGAAGGTTGGCAACAATTTTGATCTTTTCTTTTGAGAAAAATTTCTGCCAGTCAGCTTTTAAAATATCCTGTTTGATGAGATTAATCCTGTCAGAAAATCTCTCTTCTATAATAGGATATAAATTATCATCGATCTCAAAACAGGTTAATTTGCAATTTCTGTTAAGCAGTTCTTCCGTAAGAATTCCCTTTCCCGGTCCGATCTCCCAGACCTGTTCATTTTCCTGAACACCTGCAATATTCACTATCTTGCGGATAATGTTCTTATCTTTCAGGAAATGCTGACCAAGGCTTTTTTTGTGATGGAAGTTATTCATTATCCTACATCTGCTCCAGAATTTTTTCGATCTTATCTTTGCCGAATTCATAATCTTTATTACAAAAATGGCAGTGAACGGTCAACGCTTCATTTTTCTTTATTGCTTCTTCTAATTCTTTTTTTTCAAGGAGCTTGATACCAATCTCAAATTTTTTATAAGAGCAGTTACATTTATATTTCGCGGGGATTTCTAATTTAACTTCGGGCAGAAGGTCTTTGAGAATAAACTGCTCGATGATCTCTTCGATGGAAAGCCACATATCCATCACATCGGTCAGGTGTGGAAATTGACTGAGATTTTCCTCGATTCTGAAGATAACATCTTCCGGTGCATCCGGCATAAGCTGAATTATGAATCCGCCAGACTGACGAATTGTTCCATCCGGCTCTATCAGCACACCTAAACCCACCGAAGAAGGTATCTGCTCTGAGCTTACAAAATAAGAAGTAAGATCTCTGGCGATCGTGCCGTATTTCATATCCACCTTGCCAACGTAAGGATTCTTCATTCCCAGGTCTTTGATCACTATTAACAGCCCTTTCCCGATAGCTGTTTTCACACCGAATTTTCCGGTTTGTTCATCAAAAGGAATTTCGATTTCCGGGTTATTTATAAAGCCTTTTACTTCACCCTTTTTATTAGCTGTGACCAAAGCACCGCCGCAGGGTCCGTCACATTCGATCTTCAGAGTTATCAGATCTTTTTCAGATTTCAATTCGGTACCCATCATCAGCGCCGCACTCAACATTCTTCCCATAATAATTGTATTGGTTACGGATAAATTATGTATCCTGGAAGCATAGCGAACGGTCTCGGTGGAATCAACTGCAAAAAACCTGACATTCTTATCTTTTGTGATACCGCGAATGATCTTATCTTTCAATTTTTCTGCTCCAATTTTTTGTCATTTGTATAGTTAAAGTAAATTTGTAAAGGGAAAATGAAAAAGCCGTCTTACGACGGCTATCTATAATGGCGGGAGCGACGGGACTTCCCGAAAGCTTTCGGGACGACCTCCTGTGTTATTATGAAATCATTGTTTCAATATATCTTCTACTCTTTTTTCTTTTAATTTCGTATTCTCGTTTTATTGCTTCAGATTTTGTTTCATATTCTTCATAATACACTAACTGCCATGGAATTCCTGCTTTAGTTGATCTTGACCATTCTAAATTATGTCTTTCCAATCTTAATTTTAAATTATGCGTATGACCAATGTAATAATTGTCTTTTGATTCCGAATATAAAATGTAAGTAAAATACATAATCTCTCCAATAAAAAAACTGCTCCTTGCGAATCGGTTATCTATAAATGGCAGAATTACGGGACTTCCCGAAAGCTTTCGGGACGACCTCCTGCGTTAAACCGATTAAAAAAACCGATCAGATTTCTGACCGGCTTATAATGGCGGGAGCGACGGGACTCGAACTCGCGACCTCCTGCGTGACAGGCAGGCGTTCTAACCAACTGAACTACGCCCCCGTAGTATTCACTTAAATCACGGGTGCACTTTTATGAACCTTAGGTTTTTATGTCAAAGAGATTTTCTTAATTTAGCAAAAAAACCTTTCTCGAAAAAATTTACAAATTTTGAATATGCTTCAAAGGTCTCGGAGCAGTTGCAGGATTAACACCATCGCCGGAGATATAACCCAGGATAGGTTTTCCTTTTGGATTTCCATTTTCATCTTCCCGATAGAATTCCACTCGAATCCGAACCGGGTTTTCATTTTCTATCAGAATATCTTTCCCTTCTTCATCTATATTAAAAGGATTATGATACAACCAGCCTAAACCGATAGCTGCAGTACCTTCTGCTCCATTTACATTCTTCCTTTGTGATCCGATGAATTCCCTTTTTTCCTGCGAAACATTGGGTGAATTTATACTGGAAGTAACTGTTCCAATATGTGTTCCATCTTTATATATCGATCTTCCCGTAACAATACCTTCCGTGATAAAAAGAACCATTCTTTTATCATTTGCCTTATCTTTT
>JAUVLE010000293.1 GCA_030595905.1 Candidatus Cloacimonadota bacterium
AAAGAGAAAATTGAAGATAAAGCAAGATCTGGTAATCTTGAAATCTGGAAGAATAACACAATAAAACCTAAGCAAATATTGAAGATTAGGAAAATTAAATGAATACCTATCTGTTTATGTTTATCTATTTCAGTGTTACAATAATACGCTGGTGGAATGATTCGGGGCATCAGGTTCTCATTTGGGATATGGTTGACCCGAAGAAAAAGAAAGCAGCAGAATATCACTGGAGTAGAAGCACTATCTTAATATTGGTTTCAGCGACGAGCTGGTTATTTCTATGGAAACTATCAAATGGGTGGCTTCTGGCGTTAGTTTTTGTTGTTTGCACTAATATCATAGGAATAGTATTATATGAGTTTAGATTCAATAAATTAGCTCACGGAGATTGGAAATTCCACAAAGTCTGGGGCTGGAAGATAAAAATATTCGGTAAAATAATAACTATACGTTATCCGAAGTGGCGACATTGGATATTGATAGGAATTATTAACGCTATTGCTGTTATATTTATCGGAAAGCATTTAGCAGATGCGATTGATGAGAGAAAGAAATGATTAAAATTCTTGGCAATATATTATTCATAATTTTGCTTCCTTTAAGTTTTGTTATGTTTATTGTTTTTTGTGTTGGTGTCGCTTTAAATATGGGAGCTACAGAATATTTTAAATTGTATAACCACGTGCCGGAAAATTGAGGAAGTTGGATTCGCAAAATAATCGGGACTGAATGATCTACACAGCGAAATATCTGCTTGCTTTATTTAGAAAAATAGATGAGATAGATTTAGAAATAAAAAGATTGAAAGAGGAAATTGAAAATGGCAGAAAAAAAAGAAAGTTATAATGATATTTTTCTTCTGAAACTCGACCAGCTATTAGAATATAATAAGCGTCAAGATGAAAGGATAGGAACGATTCACACTATAATTACTGGAAATGGAAATCCTGAAAGGGGACTTATAGTTAAACACGCAAGATTAGAAGAAAAAACTGAAAGTAAGTTGGAAAGTATAGCAAGAACGTTAAAACAACATTGGGGTATTCTGATTGGGACAGCAATGACGGTAATTGGTGCAGTAATAAAAATAGCTTTTTTTTAGTTAATGGTGGTAGTAGCAAAAATAAAGAATGAGGTGGTAACAAATGGACACAAAAGAAACAAATGAAGTATTAGATGCAATTCGTGGTCTTACTTCAGAATTGAAAAAAAAGTCTGATGATGGTGTTATTGATTTAGGCGAAATTATTGGATTGTCTGATAACACAAAAGAAATCATCCAAGAAGTAAAAGACATTGAGATAATCAAAAAGGAATTTGCTGATATTGACCCAGAAGAATCTAAAGTAATTTACAGCAAGTTGGTAGATATTGTTTGGGTAGATATTCTTGGTATTATCAAAAATAAACCAAAATTCAAATTGTTATGAAGCAATTCTTTCAGGATTCCTCTGGCACATACTCGATGATGAGATTGATGAGTTTGATATTAGTGTTATCAGGTATTGTTTATGCTTTCATTAATAAAGAAATAATAATATCTTCAATGCTAATAACATTTGGAATTGGCGGTAAACTCGGACAGAAATTTCAAAAGTAGGTTGACTTCCCTCTGTTACAGAAACGATGAGATTTACGCCACCAAAATTGAATCTGAACAGGGGGATTTTTATTTACCTTGACATCAAAAGTAGATATTATTTATTCGGTTATAGGTGGTGAGATGAGTAAAGATAAACAAATTAAAACTTTGAAAATACGATTAGAACTTGCACATAAAAGAGAAAGAAGATTAAGAAAAGCAATTAAATTTTTATTTACTATATTTATGGATTGGAATGTTCTTTATCTGGGTTCGTGATTTAATTTTTAAGTTGAAGCAGAAAAAATGAACGATTTAGATTATATTAGAAACTTTAAAATATTTGAACAGCCAATGAAAGAATTGGTTGGATTTATTATAGATATTTGGGAAGGTAATAAAAAATGAAACAAACGCTAAAAGAATTTAAGAAAAACCTGAAGGAATCTAAAATCACTTATGATGAATTAGCTGAAATGTATTATGATACAGATAATTTGTATGATAAATTAAAGAATCTTTATAGGGAAATACAGAATTTAATTAAGAAACATATTGAGGAAATATAATGAAATATTTAACAATTATATTGCTATTTGTTTTGACTATTTCTATTAATGCGATTGATTTTTCTTTTTATAATACGACTAAAACATTGGGAAATGAGACTATTCTTGATTTTTACAGAATAGTAATTGAAGGAAAAGCATATGGGAACATAGAAATTGAATCAATGTATGAATGGCTTGCTGAAGACGATACTGTTTACACGAGTTACAGGTTAAAAATCCCCTATAGTTGGAAAAAATTGCAAATAGCAATCACACGAATTGAGATTGAACGGCAAGAAGTATTTTTGACTCAATTAGATTTACGTTATTCTTTAGAAAAAAGTTGGTTGGCTTCTGCTGACATTGGAATTGGAAGTCAGTGGATGACAATAGAAAATGGGAAATTAGAACAGAAATGGAAATTCATTCTTGGAAAAAAACTCGAAGGCGAATTTTCTATTGGTATTATAAATGTAAAAGTAAAATCGGAAACGGATTTTTCAACAGGTGATTTCCAGAAATTTCAGAATGAATCGAAATTAAAAGTTGGATTTTTATTAGGGAAAGCAGATATTTTCGGAATTGAAATTCCCGGAGTTTACTTTAATTTTTTATATGAAGTCAAATATTACAAACAACGATCAACTAATCGAATGACTGGATTTGAATTTTCGTTTTAGGTGAGATGTCAACTACCCACGGTTAAAACCGTGAGCTTGCAAGGAGGTTGCATT
>JAUVLE010000295.1 GCA_030595905.1 Candidatus Cloacimonadota bacterium
GTTTTAGAAAAACTCTCAGTCTGTAATTTATATAAATAAACTCCCGAACTCTGTTTGGATGCATCCCAATTAAAATTATACTGTCCTGCTTCAAATTGGCGGGATATTATTCGCTGTCCTTTGATATTGTAAATTGAAAGAACTCCGGTTTCATTTTCTTTGATGTTAAATTGTATATTGGTTATTGGGTTGAAAGGGTTGGGATAATTTTGAGACAAGTAATTCTTCATTGGAAAAACTTCATCAGGTTCTGAAGAAAGATAGCCAACAATAAATGTCCACACTTCTGATTGTGTAATAAGACTGTCGGTATCAACAGCATCAACCCGCCAGAAATATTGGGTGTTATTTTCTAAAACATCTGGAATTAAAAATAAAGTATCTAAAAGAGCTTCATAAACAAAGCCGGTTTGAATAAATGTGCTATCCTCTGAAATAAGAAGGTTGTAAACTGCATAATCATTGGGATCATTATCTGTTGCTATATTCCAGACAAATTCAGGAGTTGTGGGCAATCCTTCATCACCATTTTCGGGAGATAGTAAATCAAATGGATTGGGTGGTTCTAAAGCTGTGTTTGTCCAGAAAAGCCAGGTTTCGCTTTCTATTGATGCTCTAAAGCCTGCTTCATCAACTGCTATTACCTTCCAAAAATACGTGGAATTGTCCTCCAATGGGTCAGTTGGAATGTAATGATTGCTATCTGTTTCTACAGGTACAGTTGCAATAAATAATGAATCCATATCGTAATATAAGAAAAAAGTAAGGGTATCTCCAATATCCGGGTCACCTGCATTTTCCCAATAGAATATTGGTGTTAGATCGATCTCAACACTATATTCGGTTGGAGTAATTAAATCGAAACTGTTCGGGTCATTATTTTCTGTATTTACTATAAAAGTATGGAAACCGCCTGTGTTTTCAGTTGATGCCCCATATAAATCAGTAGCAACCACTTTCCAATAATAAAGTGTATTATCTTCAAGTGGAGTTGTTAATTGATAAACACTTTCAGTTCCTGCATCTATTGAAATAAGGTTTGGAATTTCATCTCCGATAAGAATTGTGTAACTTACCTCATCCAATGGGTCCGGGTCAATTGCATCTTCCCAATCCAAAATAGGTGTTAGCGTTGTTACTTCTGTTCCATTTTCAGGAGTTAATAATTCAAATTCTCCAGGTGGTTCGTTTTCTGCATTTAAAATAAAAGATCCCGGATTTGAATAATTGCAATATTCATAGCCATCATAAGTTTTTGCTCTCCACCAATATTGTTGATTGTCCGTTAAAGTTGCTGTTACCAGACACGAGGTTGAATCAATACCTTCCGGAACATTGTAATGATAAAATAAAATTGGAGAAAATGACTCATTCATAGAAAGCTGAAAATTATATGTCTTTGTATCCATCTCAGCATCAAAGCTGTTTTCTATCCAGAGATATGGATTTGCAAAATATACAATTACATCATTTATTGGGGATAAGAGAACAGGAATGCTCGGTAATGAATTCATCCTGAATTGTAATGTAGCCCAATCGCTCCAAAAACTTCCTTGTTCAGTTGCTACTTTTACTCTAAGATAATAAGTCGTTCCATCAATAAGGACATTGCCATTATATTGAATAACAGTATTAGCACTTGCGACTTCTCCTGTATCCCACATATCAATAACTGAAAAATTCGGATTTGTAGAAACCTGAATATGATAATGAGATTGCGGTTCTCCCATACTATCATAATAGACAAAAGTAATTGCAGGTATGTGTGTTATCAAGTGCTGTAAATCTTCATCTCCGCCAATATCGAGATTTTGAACCTCCAATGCTCTGGTTACAGCAGATACCTCTTTTGAAAACCAACTCTCATTGCCGTCAGTATCATAACAACTAATTGCAATGTAATAAGTATCACCAAATGAAAGACCCGAAAGTGTGTGTGATGTATTTAAGCCAACATCTACAGAATTGGCATAAGAATAACCGGTAGAATCAGTATCAAAATAGACTTTATATCCTGCTAAATCTCCGATAGGAGTTGGAAGCCAACTTAATGAAATCCAATCATTTGCAATATCGGTTATTTCCACACCAAATGGTGGAATTGGAGGGGCTGTAATGTACGCTGCGGTTAAAAATGGAAGCGGGTTTACATAAGCATTTAAACTATCTCCAAGCCCTCCCGGGTTCCAGGGATGATAAGGACCTGTTACATCTCCCCAATAATTATTGCTTGCATCTATCATAACGGAAGAGTCACTATTATAAATTCCATAACCGTTGAGCATAATGTTTGAATAGTGAATAGAAGGATTTGAACCATCTGTTGTATTAATACCATCTCCCTCAATTATCGCATTATTCTCTGTAATTGTGCAATTCTCAATAGAAAAATATGAATTATCATAACAATAAATAGCTCCACCTCTCTCTGATGTATTACGAGTAATTGTAATATTTTCGAGACTAAGATCATTTACAGTAAGGTAAATTCCTCCACCATAAACAGCAGAATTATCTGATATTGTAACATTAGTTGTAGTCAAGTTAGTAGGCTCCCCGCAGTAAAGACCACCACCATTGCCATTTTCTGCATACACAGAATTTCCAATGATCTTAACATTCGTCAAACTAAGATCAGAGTTGTCATCACAAAAAATACCACCACCTTCAGCACGGTTAGATCCTCCAGTTGTTGTTATATGTGCAGAATTATTGGCAATTATTACATTTAGGAAAGTTGGATTGCAATGTCCGCCCATATAAACACCCCCACCTTGACTTCGCATCCCGGCAGGTCTTGTTACCAAATTATTGTTAATTATAACATT
>JAUVLE010000044.1 GCA_030595905.1 Candidatus Cloacimonadota bacterium
CTTCGGGTGGACTGACTGGTTCGATATTTATGCTACAGACAGCGACGATAATTGGACTTCCATAGACTGGATATGGGGAGAGAATGCAAATCATCAAGATATATGGGAAGGTACAAATCCTGCAAATACGGACTCCGAATATTACAATAATAATTATTCCGATCCTTATGTGCATTACAGTGATATGCGCTCGGAATATATCGTTATGAGGAAAGAAGCAAACGATTTTTACGATACGGCAGGTTACTATGGCTTCGGAATAGTTGCCAATCATATTCTATCTGCAATAGATGCTGTTCGTTTAACTCGCAGATACAATATGGAATATATTTCCAACGTAAGCAGGCTGCAGATAAAATTTTCACCTGTGATAGTTGATAACAACATATCTCCCGGCATATTTATTTCCACAAGGTTCTGATAAATGAAGAAAGTTATTTTAATTATACTGTTATTCTGTTTAACTGCCACTATATATAGTAAGAAAGTATCTACGGGTAAAGCTGTTCTATGTTCTGCTGTTATCCCGGGTCTGGGAGAATTATATTTGAAGGATAATAATAAAGCTGTCTTCTTTTTTGGTGCCGAAGCTGCTATTATCTTTTCATATTTAAGATTAAAATCTGAAACAGACTGGGCGATCGATTCTTATATGCAGTTCGCTTATGCAAAGACAGATGTTCCAAAAAACAGTGATGATTCTTACTATCAGATCATCCAGGATTACATTAGCAGCGATAAATATAATGAAAGCATTATTCGTGACGCAAGAAATTATTTCCTGATCTACAAAAACGATCCTCTTGCCTATGAAGAATATTTGGAAAAATATCTTGTTCCCGAAGATATGGAATGGAACTGGCAGAATAATACGAACTGGATAAAATATAAAGAACTGCGCCGTGATAAACAAGACCTTGAAATATATACGAAATTTACTTTTGCTGCTGCTATTCTCAATCGTATTGTAAGTGTGATCAATACGGCGATCTCTGCAAAAAAGATCAACAAAGCCGGAAAACCGTATGGTGAACTTTCCTTCGATCCCGACTGGGATAAAAAAGGATTTAAAATTAATTATGAATTTCACTTTTAAACTGACCTTACTGATCGTTATCGCATTTTTATGCACTTCATTACCGGCAGAAGATATTAATCCGCGAATTAATATCCTAAAATCTGCCGTGATCCCCGGCTGGGGAGAACTCTCTTGTGGGAACAGTTCAGGATATATTTTTCTCGCAACCGAACTGATGTTTTGGTCTTCTCATTTTTATTTTGTACAGGAAGCAGAATTGAAAGATAAAGCTTCTTACAACTACGCCGTTAAATATGCTCATATAGATCCGGGGAAATATTCCGACCAATATTTTTACCATCTTTCCAGGTATGGACACTATGGTTATGAAACCGGCGGATATAATGCTCATATTGTGGAAACTGCAAAGAATAAATATCCAGATGATCCTGTTGCTCAAACAGAATACATTAATGCAAATATCTATTCGGATGATTTCTTCTGGCAATGGGATGATAAAGATAGAAAACATGATTATTCCATCCTCAGAAAAAGGATCACGCAGTATAATGATTATGCAAAAGCATTTACAGGTGCAATTATCGCAAACCATATTATCAGCATGATAAATTCGGCAAGGATAAGTTCCAAACTGAAAAGGTTAAATGCAGGTGTTCAATTTGATTCTAATATGAACCCGATGATAATTTGTAATTATAGATTTTAATCAAAAGAATTCCTCAATGCTTGCGTTGGGGTTTCCATATTTTCTCCCCTGATTTAGGGGAGATGTCATTCGGTGAATGACAGAGGGGCTAAATATTGAAAATTTGTGTTTAAGCTTGCTTAAATAAAAAATACTCCTTGGCTTGCCACGGGGATAGTCAAAGAATTTTCTTTATTCGATAGATTTCTTCAAGGTTTACATCGATGTTTCTTGTTTGGCATTCCCGCAATAACGGGGATTGGTGGATGCCGTATTGATACAACTTTGCCGGCAGGTGCGGTACGGCAGAAATATTATAAAAGAATAGTTAATAAATAAAAAATACAGGGGGATCTGAGATGGCTGTGATTATTACAGGAAAAAATCTGAAAATTGAAGATGTTTATAATGTTGCTCTTAGAAATGAAAAAGTAGAACTTCATCCCGATGCATTGGAAAGAATAAAAAAATGCAGGGCTTTCATCGAGGAAAAAATCGTCGAAGGCGAAATAATGTATGGAGTGAATACGGGAATCGGCGAATTTTCTGAAGTTGTTCTAAACGATGAACAGATCAAACAATTCCAGAAATACCTCATTTATAATCACTCGGCTGGTATTGGAAAACCATGCCCGATCGAGCATGTTCGTGCTGCTATGGTTTCCAGGATCAATGTTCATGCAAACGGCAACTCCGGATGCAGACCGATTATTACACAAACTTACATTGATATGCTGAACAAAGGCGTAACGCCGGTTGTTTGTGAAAAAGGAAGCGTGGGAGCTTGCGGAGATCTTGCCCCGATGAGCCAGATCGCTCTACTTTTGATGGGAGAAGGTGAAGCTTTTTACAAAGGTGAACGCCTTACAGGAAAAGCTGCTATGGAAAAAGCAGGCATAGAAATTCCCGGACTAAAAGCCAGAGACGGTCTGGCAGCAATTAATGGAAGTAACCTGCTTACCGGTATTGCAACTCTGATAATCTATGAAACGGAGAGATTTTTCAAACAGGCGGAAATAGCTGCTTCAATGACATTGGAAGCCCTGATGGCAAATCTGAAACCTTATGATGAGAGACTTCATAAACTCAGAGGATTTCAGGGTGCAATTACCTGTGCAGCAAAGATCAAGAAAATGATAGCTGATTCTGATCTCCTCAAAGGTATGAAAGTTAAAGTGCAGGATGCATACAGTATGCGTTCCACCCCACAGGTTTTGGGCGCTGCACGAGATCAACTGCGCTGGACAAGAAGTCAGATCGAGATCGAACTTAACGGTGTTGGCGATAATCCTGTATTTCTTCCCGATGATGGTGTCGTTCTTACCGGAGCGAATTTTCAGGGTTCTCCCGTAAGTGTTCCGCTGGATATGCTGGGTGCCTGCATCACGATGGTTTGCGTTATCTCCGAAAGACGCCTTAACAGGCTTCTGAATCCTGCACTCAGTGTCGGCTTGCCTGCTTTTTTAACAAAAGGCGCAGGTATGTTCTCCGGGCACATGCTCAGTCAATACACAGCCGATATGATGATAGTTGAGCAGAGAATACTCTCAACTCCTGCCTCCTGCCAATCTATACCAGCAGCAGCAGACCAGGAAGATTTTGTGAGTATGGGAATGAATACTTCCCTCAAAACACGACAGATACTCGATAATGCTTACGGTATTCTGGGGATAGAATTTATTGCAGCAGCTCAAGCCCTCGACTTCAGAGATTTCAAACCTGGAAAAGGTACACAGGCAGCTCATACTGCCGTGAGAAAAGTGGTTGATCATCTCGATGTGGACAGACCACTCTTTGACGATCATAATAATATGATGGAAACCGTGAAGAACAGAGATATCCTTCATGCTGTGGAAAATTCCATCGGGAAGCTGGATATCTACTAAATAAATGTAGAACCGGCAAAAATGTCAGGTTAGGTTTTACAGGAATAATAATGTCTTTATTATTATTAACAGGTAACGATCTTACTCTTGAAGATGTAAGAAATGTTGCTTATAAATATCAGAAAGTTGAACTGCATCCGGATTCGAAAGCGAAGGTAAATAAATGCCGGGATTACGTTGAAAAGATAGTTGCGGAAAGAAGAACCGTTTACGGAATTACTACCGGATTTGGGAAATTCAGTACGATCAAGATACCATTAGATCAATTGGAAGAACTGCAGGAAAATTTGATATTAAGCCATTCAGCCGGAGTCGGATCTATCCTTTGCACACCGGAAACCCGCGCTATTATGCTTCTTCGAATAAATGTTCTGGCAAAGGGACATTCCGGTATCAGGCTCAGCACATTACAAACTCTCATTGAAATGTTGAATGCAGGTATTCATCCGCAAATTCCCGAAAAAGGTTCTGTGGGCGCAAGCGGTGATCTTGCACCGCTATCTCATTTAGCTCTTGTTCTTCTGGGAAAAGGTAAAGCCGAATACAAAGGAAAAATACTTTCAGGTGCAGATGCTATGAAAAAAGCCGGGATAAAACCGGTTAAACTGAAGGCAAAAGAAGGTCTTGCTCTTAATAACGGCACACAGGTAATGACGGGTATTGGAGCTCTTACTCTTCTACGGGCAGAGAACCTTTGCAGGATTGCCGACATTTGTGCAGCAATGAGTACTGATGCTCTTCTCGGAACGCATTCCGCTTTTGATGACCTGATCCATAAAGTTCGACCTCATGAAGGACAGACATCCTCTGCAAAAAATATTTGTAATCTTCTTGAGAATAGTGAATTAGCTAAATCTCATAAAAATTGCAGCAATGTTCAGGATGCATACAGTTTGCGGTGTAGTCCACAGGTCAATGGTGCTGTTCGTGATGTTTTACAATTTGTAAGGAAAACTATCGAAGTGGAAATAAATTCCGCCACCGATAATCCATTGATCTTTCCTGAAGAAGACAGGGTGATATCCGGCGGGAACTTTCACGGAGAGCCTATAGCTTTTGCCTGTGATATGCTTGGTATTGCTGTATCCGAACTTGGAAATATTGCAGACCGCAGAGCAGAACATCTTTTGAATCCTGCCTTAAATAGAGACCTGAATCCTTTTCTGGCACCACGTCCCGGTCTGGATTCCGGGTTTATGATCGCACAGGTTACCGCCACTTCCCTGATCTCCGAGAACAAAGTGCTGGCTCATCCGGCTTCGATCGATTCCATTCCAACGTCTGCAAACCAGGAAGACCACGTGAGTATGGGCACAATAGCTGCCGTGAAAGCGAGAAATATCATAGAGAATACAGCTTATGTTCTGGGGATAGAAATGATGATCGCTGCTCAGGCTCTGGATACAAGAAAATATAAAAGCTCAAAAGTTATTGAAGAAATTAAAAAAGAGATCAGAAAAAAAGTAGATTTTCTGGATAAAGACAGAATATTAACCGATGATATTAGAGAAATGAAGACTCTTATAAATTCTGAGATTTTTTCTAAACTTGCACAAAGACATATCGATCTCAGGTAGGAGATGTTTTGTTAAAAAAAAATATCTTTTTTATCATTCTATGCACTTTCATTTTTTATGGATGTGTCTATTACAACACATTTTTTAATGCCAAAAAATATTTCGCAGAAGCTCAGGATATCGAACTGAAAGAAGATGGAAAACCTACTTCCAATGCAATAAACAAATATAATAAAACAATAAAAAAGTGCGGGGTTGTACTCAGCGATTATAAAGACAGCGAATATGCTGATGATGCATTATTCCTCATGGCTCGTTCGCTTTTCTATATTGGAAGAAATTATACTCAGGCTATCGAAAAATTTAACGATCTGATAAAATTCTATCCCGAAAGCGAGTTTGTTCCCGATGCAAAGATCTATATCGCACGAGCTAAATATGAATTCGGGAAAAAACAGGAAGCCTATGAACTGCTGCATGAATTTCTTCTCGATGCGGAAAGTAAAGATTATCATCCGAAAGCTCTTAAGGTCCTGGCTAATTTCCAGTTAAAGAACAAGGATTATGTTGAAGCTGAATATTACCTGGCAAAGATAATTGAAAATTATCCAAAATACGATGAATATGAAAGTGTATTCTTTTTGCTGGGAAAAACGAAGAATGAATCCGGTAACTACAAAGAATCTAACGAAGTATTTACTTCTCTTCTGAAATCCAGGGTTTCAAAAAAAATAAAACTTGATTCAAGATATTACATTGCATATAATCATTTACTTCTGAAAGATCATAAACAATCGAAAAAATTTATAAATAAACTACTGAAAGATGAATACAGAGAAAGTCATATCTCTAAGATACAACTTCTGAAAGCACGCATTCTTACCGGTCTTGAGGAAACCGATAAAGCGATTCCCATATTTGAAACCGTGATCAATGATAACAAACGAAGCATGCTCTCTGCCGAAGCTTCCTTTTATCTTGCAGAATTATTTTTCACTGAACTTAAAGATTATACCCGGGCTATAGAATATTACAATAAAGTAAAAAAAGAATATAAAGATTCTGATTTTGTTACAAGATCGGTTAAAAAGAGTGCTATTGCCAGTCAGATCATCCAGTATTATAATCCGGATGCCGCTATCACGACAGAAACCCTTGTTCTTCAACAGTTGAAATTAGCTGAGTATTATATCGAGAACTTGAACATGCCGGACTCTGCAATTATTGTTTATGATAAGATAATAGGACAAAAGGAAGGTCTGATCGCAAAACTCGATTCGTTGAACTTTCAAATGAACAATATAAATTCTATACTGGATTCTCTCTTAATACAAGATTCAGTTCTTGTTCAGACGGTGCAAGATTCAGTATTAATAAAGAGCAAAATCGAAACCGATTCATTACTTGTTCTTGAAGAGCCTGATTCTTTATCGAAAAAAATTGCAGTGGAAGATAAAGGGATCATTTCTACTGAAATGCAGGTAGAGTTGGAAAAAGTAAAACAGAACATCCGGAAAGTCGAAGAAGATATTGTTAAATTCAATGATGAATTCATACCATTTTCCCGGTTTGTAAAAATCTGGATATACAAAACTATTCTCAATGATACTCTTATGACCAACGATGCATTTTGGAACTTGGAAAATAATCATCCCGGCAATAAATATACATACGCTGCTTCGATGCTATTGAATGACAAAGAAGTGCATATAACCACAGAAAAGCAGAAACGGGAACTGGAAGAATATCAGAATGCTATCGACTTTATGGAAACAAATCCGGAAAGATCAGTTGAAATGTTAATTCCTCTTGCAGAAATACCCGAGCATGATTTCTCTGATAAAGCAACCTTTGCGATTGGTTTTATCAATTATTTTGTGTTGGCAGACAGCACTTTAGCGAAGCAGTATCTGGATGAGTTACTTAATAAAGAAAATAGTGAATATGTACAAGATATCAATAAATTCTACGATGGAAAATATTTCAAGTCTCTCAATCGCCTTCCCTACATTCAGCAGCTTGAAGAAGTAGAAAAAATAAAGGCGGAACAGGATACTCTTGCTTCCAAAGAAAAAATCGAACCCGTAGATGAAAATTCTGAAACCAGAGAGAAAATAAAATCGGAAGAAATGGAACCTGAAACAATTCCGGAACAAAAAGAACCCGGAAAAGAATTAGAAATAAAAGAAGAAGAAAAAACAGGAAAGGAAACGGATATTTTTGAAGACATCATAATTCCTGGCATGCCAGATAGTTTAAAACAGGAAAAAGAGATCGATGAAATCAAAGAGAAGGAGATTCTTCCTGATACATTAGAGATAATAAAAGAACAGCCGGATTCCCTGAAAAAGGAAGAAAAAGCGGCAATAGAAAAAAAGATAGAACCGCCAGATTCACTTCTTGGTGAAGATATAAAAAAGAAAGAGAAAAATTCCGAACCTGCTGAAGAAAATAGTGAAGAATCCGGTAATGCTGAAGAAAACTAACGGTGCAAGTAAACACGTTCTTCCGGAGACAAAACACTTTCCTCAAATTTTTTATTGTACTGTGTGGAATTACCTGCTCTGCGGTACTTGATTTAACTCATTTTATAATAATCTTTTTTGCAACTGTATTATACATGGTCGTTTGTCCCGGAATATATATTGTCTTTTTAAAGACATTGTTAAAATTGCTTCCGTTCTTTATTTCATTCTTTATTTTCGGGATCATTTTTAAAATAGCATTCGATGAACATTGCATTGTTGCGGCAAGGATCATTTATATTCTGCTTCTTTCTGTTTATATTGTTAATACATCTTCTACAGAAGACTTCCTGGCAGATTCTTCCTGGCTTCCCAAAAACACATTCATCGAAAATATCAAATTCTTTATTGTTGCAACTATTCATTTTATACCTGTTTTCGTTAAGCAATATAAAACCGCATCTAAAAGAAGCGGGAAAATATTTAATATAATTAATGAATCATTTAACTTAAGCATCGATGAAATTAAATCGGTTGAGATAGAAACAATGAAGAAAATATCGATGGTAAAGGAAAGGAAAGACAGCTTATTTGCAAATCTTTACCTGGTAATTCTTTTATTAATTTATTTGTTCGCATTTGCTTTTTAAATGAGAGGGAAGAATGAAAAGGTATTTACTAAGAATTTCCTATGACGGCTCAAATTTTGCAGGATGGCAATCTCAGAAAGAAGGGCGAACAGTTCAGCAGACCATCGAGAAAGCGTTGTCCGCAATTGCCGGGAAACCAATAGCAATAGTCGGGGCAGGTCGAACCGATGCAGGTGTGCATGCTTTACGTCAGTATGCTCATTTTGATATTTCTATGAATATGAACACAACTCAGATCAAACCGGCATTGCAGAGAAAACTACCGTTCGATATTTTAATTACCGGGGTTTATGAAGTTAAAGATGACTTTCATGCGCGCTATAATGCTGCCCAAAGGACATATAAATATTACCTGGCAAAAGAACGAACACCTTTTAATCGGTTTTATAAAAGTTATATTTCACGAAAGAAAATATTTCCGGAAAAGATCGACTATTGTTTACCATATTTTATCGGATCGCATGATTTTACTTCGTTCGCAAAGTATAATCCGGATGTAAAAAATCAAGATTGTGAAATATATGAATTTTCTTATGAAGAGAGAGAGAATGATCACCTGTTCACGATAACTGCAAACCGCTTTTTGCATAATATGGTTAGAAGGATCATCGGCACAATTGCAGAAATCTCACATTCAGATGCAGATCCTGAAATTATACGGGAGCTTATTACAAACAGAAATCCGAGTCAGAAGCTTGTGACTACAGCTCCTCCGCAGGGATTATATCTTGCAGAGGTATTATACAAACCGGAAATGTTTAACCCATAAAATGCAATCGAATATTCATATTCAGAATAACTAATTCAGTTTAGGTGCTGATAGACGCATCATTTATGATGGGGTATGAGGAACCAGAAAAATACGGTGTTTGCACCAATATTTTCCCCACCGTAAACGATGGGGTTATTTATTTTAGTTTTGGAGATTAATTTTTTTTTGGAAGAAATATCTAATTTCTATTGCATTATCTGGGTTTAAATAATTTTTTAAGTAAAAAAGAACCGTTTCAATAAAGAAACGGTTCTTTTGTATATTCGATGAAATATTATCTCACCAGAGGACTGGTGAGCCACACTATTTCATCAGGACTTGTCCGCCATTATTTTAGGAGGATCATTTTCTTGGTGCTTGTATATCTTCCGTCAGATCTCATTTTGTAGAAATAAATTCCGCTGGCAACAGAATTGCCGTTGTTGTCTTTTCCATTCCATTCTACTGTATGATCTCCGGCTGTAACATTTTCATTGATCAGTGTTCTGATATTTTGTCCTTTCGTATTGAATATTTCAATTGAAACCTTTCCTGCTTCTTGCAAGTTGTAAGCTATCGTTGTGGAAGGATTGAAAGGATTAGGATAGTTTTGTGAAAGCTGAGCAACAGCAGGTGTAACGGTCGGATCATCTGCAGAAACATCACCAAAATCTATTTTGATGGATGCGTACCTCATTGTTGAGCCAAGGTTTTGTCCCCAACCCTGAATAGATGAACCATAACTTTCATCGTCCAGGAAGAAGAAGTGAACTTCTCCCCAGCCACCGCCAAGGTCTTCGATCTTATCTCCGCAATAAACATAGGCGGGCATCATTCCATCAAGCTCGGTAACATAGTTCTCATCGCCAACCAGGGCATTCATTATGATCGGAGCGCTCCATGTAGCTCCACCATCGTTCGATACTGCAATATATATTTCTGCGATCTCTGCCCATTCGATGTAATCTTCATCTCCAAGATCATTGTAATATTTACTCTTGAGTCCATCCTGCCAGACATTTATCAGCCTGCTTCCCGATTCATTTGAACACATTTTATGATTGTTTTCGTGGAAAGCTGGATCTGTACTCCAGAACCAGATAGGCCAGCCATTATACATTAATACGTCTCCATTCGCATTAAACTCATCTACAACTCCATCTTCATCTATGTCCCATGGAACCATTGGAATATCATCATCAGGATTTAATCCTGTGATATCAAGATCGTGGAAGCTGAACGTCTCTGTATCCAGATCATATTGGAACGCTTTAGGGAAAAGCTCAAATGGAAAGTAAAATCCTTCGTAACATTGTAAGGCAAAATTTCCACAGAAATTAAGTTTGTTGGAACCTTCCGTGAAAATAGAATTCATGTGACCGGAATGTACAAATCCCCAGAAAAGAGTATATGGGTCACCATTTTCATCATCAAATACATAACTATTATCCTGGTTCTGAGGATTCCAGACATCGAATTGGTAATTCGTAGAGATATATTCAAAGTCACCTTCACCGTAGTTGTCATTAAGAAATACATGTATTTCATCGTTTGTATTATAGCCATATAATGCAACCTTGCCATCTACTTGTGAAACATCGAAAGATTGCATTGGTCTGATCCATTCTGGGACACCAATGTGCCATTCATCCAGAAGTGGAATTGTGTTGTATGACCAGTCGAGAGTAGAACCATTTTCCAGATCTGTTTGATCAAAGTCGGCATACGCAAGCAGAATGTTTTCAGATGGAGCGCCTGTAGGTGTGTCATCTCCGTTGTTTGCCTGAACATAAACCCTTCTTTTATCAGGATCGGGTGAAGGTCCGATGTGAACATAAGGCCAGATAAAGTAGTCCGTAGGACCGTATGGCTGAGGAGTGGTATCATCCATAACAACAAACGGTGTCAGCCATAATCCCGGATTGCTGAGAACGTGATATGTGTCATAAGTGCAAACTGTTTCCAGGTCACCAGATCCATCGATATTCACATGCCATGCACAAAACGGGTCTCCGGTTACGGGGTCGATATCTACGCCGCTGTAACCTTCATGAAGGTCTGCCGTTCCGATATTGGCTACTGTTACAGAACCGTCTGCATCGATATAAGCATAGTAAACTCTTCGCGTAGCATCGGCTGTTTCCCTGGCATGGAAGGTGATATAGATTCCTCCTAATGCGTCAGGCTGAATGCGAACTGGTGTGCTGTTATAACTACCGGGCATATAGTCGTAATAATTTGTAAGCAGGGCAACCGGATCAACAACGAATTCCCAATCCAGGAAATCTCTTGAACTTTCGGAAACCAGTTTGGTTTCACTTTGATTTTCGATAGTAAGCGGAATCTTTTCTCTTGCCGGCTGCATAAAATCCGCTAATAAGCTGCCAGCTAAAACCAGTAATACTAACACAACAAAAAACTTTTTCATTTTTTCCTCCTATTTTTTGTTTTTTTGTGCCATTTATTTAATACAATAGCTTTATTGATAATCTATGCGGTGTTTTGAGAAAACTTTCTGTAAGGTCTCCCATGGATGTATATGAATAATCAATATTAATTATTGCAAAAGTGGCTGGAACTGTCCATCCAAATCCTGCAGAGAAACTGGCAGCATCATAGTTGAACTGATAACCCGACCTGATCTTGAAAGTTCCAAGCATATATTCAAAACCCACATTATAAGTTTCCATCCTGTCCACACAGTTATCCAATTGTGCAGATGCGATTAGAACCTGTCCATCTTCTCTGTATATATCTCCAGCGAGGCCCAGAGAAAAATTCATTGGAAGTTTAAATCCTACTTCTTCTCTATCTTCATCTATAAGTCCATCTCCGTCATTATCCAGAAGGTCGAAAACATCTTCATCCAGTTTACCGTCACCGTCATTATCGATATCATATTTCAAATCAGGACCGAAATTTCTTAATGACATTCCAATAGTAAGATTTTTCCAGCCTGTGTTATATAATGAACCCATATCTATAGCAAATCCATTCACATCATGCTCATCAAGATTTTCTCTAAGATATTTACAGGTAAAGCCAAACGAGAATTTATCTGTAAATGAATTGGCATACGTGACGCCGGCAGAGATATCGCTATTTGTAAACTTTTCTCCTGTAGGACCGAACTCCTCTTCAGTTGTAACGTCCATCCAATCCATATGTAGTATCGCCATACTTATGGCAAAAGTGCCAAGATCGGTAACTTTGGAAGCTGCAATATATTCGTATCGGATATCTGCCAACCATTCTGTATGCGAGAAAAGAATTTGATCCTGTGATTTTAACGCTAATCCGGCTGGATTCCAATATACAGAAGAAATATCATCGCTTACAGCAGTATAAGCTTCACCCATTCCGATAGCTCGAGCATCAATTCCGATTTTCAGGAATTGAAGACCTGCCGTTCCTGCTTTTGCAAATATCTTTGCTGAAAGCAATCCCGGGATCATTATTAACAAAAGCAGCAACACAATGTATTTTCTCATATTCTACCCCTTTATATTATTACTTTATTATTACAAATTTTCCGACCTTAATATCGCCGGAGTCAAGGTCTTTTACAGAGAAAAGATATACGCCGGCTGCAATGATCTGGTTATTTTTTGAGAGCAGGTTCCAGGAAGCAATACCACTTGCAACCACTCCGTTTGCGGCAGCCTTGCTGATAGAAATAATATCTTCTGATTCTGCACCATTATGATTAACCACATCCACCAGGTCTCCGGCTAATGTAAATATTTTTATCTTACATCTTTCCGGAACATTTACAAACCATAAACGACGGCTTTTATCACCCTTTTCATCACCACTGCGTCGACCGTCGAATTTACTTTGTCCCACATACGGATTCGGGACAACATAGATATTATCCATCTTGGATTTTGCATTTGGACCAGGGAACAAAACTTTCATATTTGCATCCGCATCACGCCCGGATTCCAGTGATTGCAGTTTTACGCTGGGAATTCCTCTATCCCATGCAGTTATAGTGATATAATATTCGATACCTTTGGGCGGGTTATTAATTCGTGCAGAATAATATCTTCTGGAAAGCCGGTCTTTTATGTGATCTTCTTCTTCTACGCCGAATTCATCAACATAGTTCTCGCCGAGATGGTCTTCAAGCGGGATAAGTTTATCATCGTAAATATACAGGTATATGTCATCTCTTATAGCCGGATGTTTGAACCATAGGGATTGATCATCGAAACTCCAGTTATATATATCTGATGGAATATCCTCTACTTTTTTATCTGCATCATAAAGAGGTGCACCGTATATCTCATCACCTACTTCATAAGGAATAAGTTCATACAATTCATCGAAATGATAATAAAGAGTATCTTCTTCGATTGCAACAGAGGGTTCCGGTAATCCTTTATCTTTATTCCATTTACTACCGCTGCCGCCAAAATATTTATAATGTTCAGATCCGAGATTAACAATGTAATCTGTTTCATCTTGTGGTGTTTCTTTTTTATCCCATCTGTCCTGGAGCATCCAGTGTTCCTGCGAGCCGCTTCCGGATCTTCCCCATAATGCATATCCCTGGAAATCATGCCGCAGCCTGTCAGCCGTCCAAGGATTAACCAAGGCATTATTATTCCATTTTTGTGGTGCCCCGGTACTATCGTATGGAGCAAATTCTTCGGGGAAATAACCATATTCAGCAAGTTGTTCAGCATACCTGTCGATATGAGAATCGAGATCGAGAGCATCCGGATCATCCCGCCATCCAAGATCTTCATTCGTAACCGTTTTATTATCGATATTCACCATCTGAGACCCATTGTCCCAGAACACATCGATGGCATTTCCATCGTTAACCAGTTCTGCAAACATATTGGGAATAGCAGGTGGTTCGGGAGCTTCATAATGCATAAATGTATCGGGAAGTATCACAGTTTGAAGATTCTGCGCCTGCCCATAAATTGTTTTTGCCCAGACAGATTGTGTTTTGAGTTCCACGAGAGATTCACCCGGGAATATTGCAATAACGATTTTCATCGTTTTGCCGGGTGCAAGGTTCCATGAACCGGTTGTGGGGTTATCCAATCCTTCCATATCACCGTAGAATGCAAACAGGTATCTTGTATCATCAGGTTCATTGATCTGAGAATTCGGATAATCCCGCAGAGAAATATATTTATCACTTGCCGGATTCCGACCTGTGAGCAGCCAGTATTTTTCATTCGCTGTTGGGCCACCCGGATTAAGGTCCAGCGGATTACCGTCATTCGGTCCAGCTCCCCTGTTCCAATACCAGCAGGCAAATATAAGTGAGTCGGGATCTGGCGTACACACTCTCGAACCCACATAACCGGTAGTTAAACCCATGTCCTGGTCTGCATCATAAGTATAGGCGAATTCATATCCCGGACCTGCAACATAACTGCTGATATCATCCATTGATCTAGCATCAGGGTCAAAAACCTGTGGTCCTACGTCGGAATCCATATAAATACCCATTGCACAATCATAAAGATAATCGTCGTGTTGCGACATATTTGTAATATTAAATTCAACATAAATCAGGTTCTTGATATAATCATAACTCCATTGATAACTCATTTGGCGAACGCGTACCTGAAGTTGCTCGTATGATCCATGATTGTTACTCGAAGCACTACCACCCCAGTCTCTTTCACCGGTGGTGCCAAAAGGGCTGTAATCATAATAGAATGATATGAAATCCTGTTCGGAGACAGGATAGCCGTCTTCATCTTTCAGTCCGTCGCCATCATCATCGTTCACTTCGGCAAAATTATAATTTTCATTAGTTTCATCACTCAGGTCAACGAAGCCAAGAGGGAACCAGATATCTTCATAGGCATAAACAGCTCCAAAATTTCCTTCCGGAATGTTAGAAAGCCACTCTCCACCGAAACTTGCGAATTCAGACGGCAATTCATCAGCAGTTCTAAACGGGAAAGCATAACCAACAGGGTCTTCATCTACCTGTCCATCTGCATCATCATCGACTCCTCTTCTATGTTTCCTGATAGAAGCGGTCATAATCGTATCGACAATATTATACAGGCTATATTTCAGTCCCAGTGCTGAAATTTCCAGCGGGTTGTATGCCGGCAGGAATTCATAAAGGTCAGCATCCCCATCGAAGCCGACAGTAACCAGCGTATCGACCACCATATCTAAATATGACTGCCAGTCGGGATCACTTTCCGGTATAACGTCAAATTCATTTTCCGGTTCTTCTACCCAGTATAATATTTCGCCAAAAGCATTTCTTCGTATCCTTTTTGCACCGAACCAGAGAGCACCCTGGTAGAGGTAATCGATAGCGCTTCCTCCCGGATATTCGAGAGAAGGCCATTGCGGCTGAATATCATCTCCGGAACCGAAGAAACCATAGTTACTCACTCTCATCCAGATATTTCCAACATTGTGGTATCTGATAAGATCGAATTTTTTATCTGAACTACCTCCGTTTACGGAACGAGCGAACGAATAACTGCTGAATAAGAGCAGCAAGGCAATTATTATCAGAAATTTTGCATTGAATATTTTCATATATTTTCCCCCAATCATTATTAATCTAAATTAAATTCAACAGGAAACGTAACCCAACACGCTACAGGTTTTCCACCGCTTTTTGCAGGAGAAAATTCCCATTGTTTCACTGCTTTTATTGCTGCTTCGTCCAAACCACCAGGTCCGGACATCAGCGATTTCACTACTTCGATATCTCCCACGGAGCCATCTGTAAATACTTCGACCTCCAGAATTACTTCTCCCTGAATGCCGCTTTTTTTTGCAAATTCGGGATATACTGGTCGTATCTGTTTGATCGGTATCGGTTCATCTTCATATACAGCGAATTTCGAAGTTGTTCCCAGGATATTAGATACAATTTCTTCATAAGGATCGAGAGATGTTTTTTCGATCGTATCGACGATTTCGATGTCTTCGTCATCTTCACTGTCGAGGTCATCTTCCACAACGATCTCGATAACAGGCTTAACTGTTTCTTCCGGAGGTTTTATTTTTTCTTTTATTTCCGGCGGGATGTCGATAGCTTCGGTTACTCTGATAACTCTTTTAAAGGGTTTAACCTCGATCTTAGGTGAAACGATAAATGCGAACAGCAGAATAAGAATGGCTAAACTGACAGATTTGTCATAGTAACTATCGGCAACATCCTTCCAATCAATAGTTCTTTTATGCATATT
>JAUVLE010000228.1 GCA_030595905.1 Candidatus Cloacimonadota bacterium
TTCTTCATCCTTATCCCAATCTATCCAGACTTTAACATATTCCGTATATATTCCCGAATAGAAAGTAACGGAAAGATTATAAGTTTCTCCCTGAGTAATATCCGTTGAGATGGAAGTATAATCACCATAACTTGCTGCACCTTCCTGACCTGTATCGTTGTTTATCGTATTGAAAGTTACATTTGTGATCCAATCATCGGTTGTATTGGAATAGGTCGAAGCGCAATAAGCTCTGGAAGTGTAAAGATAGGACATATCAACAAACGGTTCTTTATTCGGTTTTTCCAAAACCGGGTATGACCTTTCATTATCAGCAGATTTTGTTTTATTCGGGTGTAAACTTCTTACAATGTAGTTGACAGTTGCAGTATATTCGAGTTGTTCCTCACCTGTATTACCAATTATCAAATTATCTGAAGTGGACATATTTGTTTGCAGAACTTTGGAAAATGACACGGGATTGACAGTGATATCAGCAGGTTCCAGTATGTCTAAAGATGGGAAGATGATATAATCTATCCATGCACAATCCGAACCGCTGCTTACAGAGCCATCTTTATCATATTGCCATTTGAAGGTGCGATTTCCGGCAGTAACAGGATAGTTGACTTCACTCCATGCTACTTCACCAGCCCATTGATCCTGCAAGGAACCATCGATAAAGAATTTCAAATAATCCCAACTTGATTCGGAAGATACTTTTTGATAGAAAGAAATTGTTCCATCGGTAGTGACATCAACCGTTAAGATCAGTTCGGAAGTTTGACTGTTCGAAATATCACCTGATTTGGCACAGTAAGTTCCTTGGTGAGGGCTTTCCGTTACAACCGACCAATCTGCAGAACCACCGAATTCCCACGGGAAGGAATTAAAGTTGCCGGTCTCAAAATCTTCAAGTACAAGACCGATTGTTAATGAGAAGGAATCTTCCGCAGAATATCCGAGATCAGCAGTTATATCCACATCAAAATTTACAGTATGACCGATAGGTGTATCGCTGGCAGTTGTTACATTGAAAGTAACATTTCCAGTTGAAGAAGCAGATAAGGAAGCAATATTATCCGAATTATCATTGATCGCAATGTATGAATCCAGAGTTGAAAGGATTGCATACACATTATTGGCTGTTGCTCCGCCGCTATTTTCGATGGTTACAATTAAATCTGCCGTTTCGTCCGGATCGAGTCTTCCGTTATTGCCATCAGAAACCGTCACACCTTGAACAGAAAGTACAGGAGCATAAGCAGTCAGATTAATGTTTGGATTCCATGTATCTTCCGTGCATGTTATTGTTCCGTTCAGTTGGAAGGAATGGTTATCCGGAACAGAATTGGAAACCGTTAATGTATAAGCATTTGTTCGGGTAACAGAAGTTCCGGCAGCTATTGTTCCAAAAGATTCCGAATCATCCGTAAGAATTATATATAAATCGTTTTCAGATAATGTCATATTTACATTTGTGGCAGGATCGTTCCCAACATTTTTTAAAGTAACTGTCAGGTAAACAGTTTCGCCATATTCGATTACATCGTCACCGCCGGCACTGATAATGTAACTTTCAATTGCAACATACGGACCTGCAAGAGTATTCACATTTACAGTTGTGATCACAGGTTGATATTGCGGTTTTGTAACGATAATATCAGCAGTTCCTGCAGTTGTGAAAGGAGTTATCGGAACATCTACAGAACCTGTTTCGTCAATTAGAGCAGCACCGTGAAGAATTCCGTCTCTGGAAATTCCAACATAAGAACCTGATTCAGCTTCGACATTAAAAGTTTCTGCTCCGATCGGTAAAATATCATTGAAATTTACTGTATTGATAGAACCTTGAGTATTATAGATCATCAGGGAAGGATCACCGAGAGTATTATAAGCCTGCCAGTAATACAGCGGACTCGAATGTTGAGGATAACCCTGAATATCAACTTCTGTTACAGCCAGATTTCCAACAAATACCAAAGCATCTTGTGAAACATAATCACTCATAAAACCGGCATCATAAGCTCCCCAAGTGGTTTCTTCATAAGTTGGAACATAACCGTCGTTATTACCGACAATTGGAAAGGCACCGACTGACCAATAGAAATCTTCAAACCAGTACGAAGAAGGAGAAGAACCGATATAACCGACTGCTCCGCCATTTGCCTTTCTCATCCATGTTTCACCGATACATTCGGAATAACCGAAATCAGCAGCAAGACAACAGTTCCCGATAGCCAGCGGGTATTTTCCATTATTTGTAAAAGCATTTACATCAGATTGCGACAAACTTGGAGTTCCCCAAGAAGTTTGTGAACAATGAGCAGTATAATTTATGAATCCGATTCCGTCATCAACTGTATCATAACAACCGGTGTAGCTTGTTAAATAAGAGTTTATCTCCGAATAACCGTGAGCAGTATTGAAATAATTATTCGTTCCATAAATAATTGTTGGTTGACCGACATTGGGATTCCAGGTGGCATCTGCTCCAGCAATCAATGTTACATTATCGAGATAAGTTGGATCTGTGAATTCATATTTTTCATAATATAAAATCTTATCTATTTGATTTTGCAATTGCGTTGTGTTTGTTGCAGACATTCTTCCATAATACATTTCAGGGAAATAATCTCCATCGACACTGCAATAATATAAATCTGTATCTTTTCCGGAAGAAGAACCAGTTGTGGAAGCAGGAACTTGTCCGGTATCACCAACAAATAAAACAAAAGATGGAGCAGGGTCTTCCGGCGTTCCGGCATTATATTGATCGTGAATGTATGTTTGTATCTGACTGGCAGAAGTTCCGATTTCATCTGTGTAAGCAACGATTACATCAAAACCTTTTTTTGTTTTCCATTCAATAAAATCAGCGAGAGTGCTTTCAAACATTCTGTCTGATACGATCAAATATTTTACAGGATAAGTCGTCAGATCCGGATGAGCAGGATAATCGTGGTCAACTCTGTAATTATCAATTCTTTGATAAACAGCTTCGAAATATGGAGAAGAGGTGGAAGCTTTAATATCTCTTGATAATTCGATATCGCTTCCCGTGAAATTCACCTTAAGTTCGATCTCATTGTAAACTTGAATGATACCTGTAACAGGATTATAGTTTACCGGAGCAACAACGAGATGGGCTAACCTCATTCCTCTCATAACACCCAGAATTTCAACGGTTGCCAATTCAAAATCAGAAAGTCTGTTCAAAGAATAATAATTCTCATTATATTCAAATTCAACGGAGGAAATGTCTTCGATACTTTTGGGAAGCGATGGTTGAACTGGAATAATTGGATTGTTTATCCCAAAGTCGCTCAAATTATATTCGGTTGTGGAATAATTCAATACATCAACCGATACGTTCGCTCCAAAAGGAATCTCGATCAGCTTTTTAACAGCCGGAAGTTTTGGCGTTCCGACTTCACCGATATTATAAGTTTTCGGGATAATAATTTCATTAAAAATTCCCTTTTGAGTTTCGACTTCAAAGCTGTTGATTCCCTCGAAAGTGAGACTTATACTCAATCTCTGATAGTCATTTTCTTTTAATCTAACTTTATTTTCTTTTGTCCCGAAATTAATATCATAAGTTTTCGCAAAAGATAAAAATGCGATTAATATGAATAGTACAACTAAACTACTTTTTTTCATAAAATATCCCCGATATTTTTTATCCTATTCAGCGGTGATATAGTAAAATAACATCGAACCGGCTGTTCCACCAATATGATCATAAGAATTCGTTACCGATGTATTTAACTCGATGAATCCTGTGTATGGCTGTGTGGAATAGAAAATATGATATATAGTTGCACCGCTCACCTCATCCCAACTGAGTTCAACATTATTACTAACTATCTGGATCTGTACATTTACCGGAGTTGCGAGTTGACCGGATACATTTAAAGTAACCGGAATAATTATCGAAGGTTCATCGGGATCGTTGCAGGTTATGGTAATATTTGCAGAATATATTCCATCCTCAAGATCAGTTGAATCGAATCCAACAATGATAACATCGTCTGGAGAACCTCCGGGGATTGCTCCATTGACGCTGCTTCCACCATCTAAAGTTAACCATTCAGGACCACTGGAAACGACATTTACTGTATAATCTTCTACTTCGCCATAAGTAGAATTTTCACAAGGTGTTGGATAATGACTATATCTTTCAACAACACGCATTCTTGTCGAACCTAATGCTGCACTCACCGGAACAGTAATATTCATACTCAGAGTTGCATCGCTGCCGCTTCCAAGTTCGTAATATTCTCCGGCTTCATCAAATTCTTCATCCTTATCCCAATCTATCCAGACTTTAACATATTCCGTATATATTCCCGAAT
>JAUVLE010000012.1 GCA_030595905.1 Candidatus Cloacimonadota bacterium
AAACAGGCAAGTGTTCAGAAAAAGCAAATAGACAGACTTAAAAAGATGACTAAAGCAGAATATTGTCTGACAAAATGAAAACAGAGGAACAGGAAAGATAAGAAAAGTAATCTATATTTTAGAGAATATGAATCGATAAGATCAAAGTAATAATTCAGGCAATAGATAAAACTTCGGAAATCGTGAAAATTTCCGAAGTTTTTTTTATAAAAAAATAATACGAACCTTTTAAAAAAACTTGTCAGAATAAACGTTTATTTCTTTATAGTTCAAAAAAATCTAAAGGATTTGCATGAAGAAGATTTTCCTGGTTTTTCTGTTAACTTTTACCGGAACGATCCTATTTTCAATTAACACAAATATCGATAGTTTGGAAGCTGAACTCGATAAACATACAGGATCTGAAAAGATCGGGATATTAAATGACCTTTCAGTAGCTCTCAGAGATATCTCTCCACAAAAAAGTCTTGAATACGGCACACTTGCTTTTAAACTGGCAGAAAAGTCCGATGATAAAAAGCAGCTTGCAACTACATTGATCAATGTTGGCGGCGGACATTTCTTCCTAGGTAATTATGAGAAAGCTCTGGATTATCATCTTCAAGCACTCAAGATCAACCTGGAGATGAATGATAAACCCAGTTTGGCAAATACCTATAACAATATCGGTCTCATTTATCAGATGCTATGTAAGCACGATAAGGCATTAAGCCATTTCCTGATCTCATTGCAGATCGAACGTGAATTGTGTAATGATAACGGGATTGCAAAGTCATTAAATAATCTTGGGAATTTTTATTATTACATGGGGAATTATAATAAAGCACTGGAATATTATCATCAATCCCTGGATATAAAAGAAAAGATCGGCAACAAAAAAGATATTGCAAATGTACTGAATAACATCGGGATCATTCAAGCAGAGCGGGGGAATTATAATAGTTCTTTAGAATATTATCTGAAATCCCTGCAAATTGAAAAAGAACTTGGAAATATAAATGGAATTGCTACTTCCCTTAATAATATCGGACTCATCCATGCAAATCTTGAAGATTACAATAAAGCCTTGGAATACTTTCAAAGATCATTGAGTTTGACAATGGAAATAGGGGATAAATGCGGGATCGCAAACACATTCATCAATATTGGAAATCTTAACCTGAAACAAAAAAAATACAACAAAGCCTATGCAAATCTGAACCAGGGTTTGCAGATAGCAAAAGAGATAAAAGCATCCGGTATCATTCTGAACGGATACTTACTGCTTTCCGAATATTATTCAAATATAAAGAATTACAAAGAAGCTATGGCGCATTACAAGCTTTATATCACAGAAAAAGACAAGATATTCAATGAAGATAATAATAGGCAGATCGTGGAACTGCAAACCAAATACGACTTATCGGAAAGAGAAAAAGAAATTGTCCTGCTTCAGAAAGATAATGAGATTTATAAACTGGGATCAGAAAAAAGAAATTTATTCATAATACTTCTAATTATTTCGATCATTCTCACGTTTGCGCTTGCAGCTTTTATTTATTATCGGCTCAAATTGAAAGCCAATTCAAACCTTATCTTAAAAAGAGAAGTCCTGGATAGGCTAACTACAGAGAAAAAACTTAAACAGATGCTGAAGATCGAACATGTGATATCCAGCATTTCTTCAAGATTCATTAAAGTAGAAGATATCGATCTGGCTATAAATGATTCTCTTCGTGATATTGGGAAAATCTGTGAAGCCGGTCGTTCATATCTGTTCCTGTTAAAAGAAAACGGCGAATTGATGGATAATTCTCATGAATGGTGCGATGCTGGTGTCAGCTCCATGATCGCTGACCTGAAAAATCTTTCAACAAAATATTTTCCGTGGTGTATGGACAAACTCAATCTTGGTGAGATTATCAATGAAAGTAATATTAACGATCTACCTGAAGAAACCAGAGTTGAAAGAAAGATTTTATTAAGTAAAGATGCAAAAGCCATTTTGATCTTACCTTTGAGGATCAACGATTCATTAACCGGTTTCATCGGGTTTGAGAACATCAGAGAAACAAAGAACTGGGGAAAAGAAGATATTTCGATACTACGTTTATCTGCAGAGATCATGACGATATATCTTGAACGAAAAGCAATGGAAGATGCTTTGCACAAAGCTTATGATATGCTTGAACTGAGAGTGAAAGAACGTACACTCGATCTTGAAAAGATAAACAGGGAACTTCAACTGGAAATAGCAGAACGTAAAAGAGCAGAAAAACAGTTGAACGTTAGTTATAACCGACTTAAAAAGGCAATGGAAGAAACCGTGAATGCTCTCATCTCTGCTGTTGAAGTTAGAGACCCATATACTGCAGGTCATCAACTCAGGGTTGCAAACCTAAGTCTGGCTATCGCCAAAGAAATGAATTTATCAAAAAAACAGCTCGATAGTATTCGGATTGCTGCCATTCTTCACGATATCGGCAAGATATATATTCCTTACGAAGTGCTCTGCAAACCCGATAAATTAACTAAATCAGAATACATTATGATAAAAAATCATCCTCTTGCCGCTTATGATATTCTAAAAACGATCGAATTTCAACTTCCTGTTGCAAAGATCGTTTATCAGCATCACGAAAAAATGGACGGTTCCGGCTACCCTCAGGGTCTCACAGGTAACGAGATCATGATGGAAGCACGTATCGTTAATGTAGCAGATGTCGTTGATGCAATGCTTTCCAGCAGACCTTATCGTCCCGCTTTGGATATCAAAGAAGCTTTGAAAGAACTATCTGTAAACGAAGGTAAATTGTATGACTCGGACGTGGTAAAAGCATGCACATACCTTTTTAATGAAAAAGCATTTCAATTCGAGGAGATAAAGGTAAGAAAATCTCCAAGATAAAGCAATTATTTTTATTGAAAACCAAAATATTAAAATGAAGCTCAGGATTTTAGAACATGAATAAAACCATAAAACCTATTTACCTGGACTACAACGCCACCACTCCCATCGATCCGGAAGTTGCAGAAGCTATGCTTCCATATTTGAATGAATATTTTGGAAATCCTTCAAGTTCTCACAAGTTTGGAATGCAGGCAAAAAGAGCTGTAGAAAAAGCAAGAAACCAGATAGCTGACCTTCTGGACTGTCAAACTTATGAAATAATTTTTACAAGTTGTGGAACCGAATCGAACAATTATGCTCTCAAAGGAGCAGCTTTTAAAAATCGTTCTAAAGGGAATCATATCATTACTTCCAACATCGAACATCCGGCGGTAATCGAAGTTTGTAAATATTTGGAAACAGTCGGGTTTGAAGTCACTTATATTCCGGTAGATAAATTTGGAATGCTTGATCCCCAAGATATCGAAAAGGCAATAACTTCTAAAACCATTTTGATCTCCATTATGCATGCAAATAACGAAGTAGGAACTATTCAGCAAATAGAGAAAATCTGTAAAATTGCCTTGGCGGGAAAGATCATTTTTCATACGGATGCTGCTCAATCGATAGGGAAGATACCTGTTCGGGTTGATGAATCAGGAGTTGATCTTCTATCTATTGCCGGTCACAAACTTTATGCTCCCAAAGGCATTGGAGTTCTTTTTGTGCGGGATGGAATAAAGCTTGAAAAATTCATGCACGGCGGAAATCAAGAGCAGGACCTGAGGGCTGGAACAGAAAATGTTCTGGAAATAGTTGGATTAGGAAAAGCCTGTGAGATAGCAAAAAGAGACTTTGAGAAAAATGTACGGATAATGAAGCAAACCCGCGATATCCTTCAAAAGGAATTGATGGAAAAGCTCGATGATATAAAACTGAATGGACATCCGGAAAAGCGGCTTCCAAATACCTTAAATCTTAGTTTCAAAAACCTTGAAGCCGATTATATTTTATCGAGTTTCAGGAATGTGGCTGCTTCTGCCGGAGCAGCTTGTCATGCAGATGATATAACGATCTCTCCCGTGCTGGAAGCTATGAAAGTCCCACTGGAATATGCAAAGGGAACCATCAGGTTCTCTACAGGAAAGATGACTACAGTCGAAGAGATCGAGCAGGCTGTGAAGAGTATTACAGAAACTATTATAAAACTGAAGAAGTGATCTGATGAACCATATTAATATCGAAGTAAAAGTTAGATGTAAGGAACCAGAACTCATAAGAAATATCCTGGATCAACATAAGGCTGAGTTCCAAGGAACAGATCATCAGACCGATACTTACTTCAAAGTTCCAGCAGGGCGCTTAAAATTGCGGGAAGGAAATATCGAAAACAGTTTGATCTATTATCGACGAAAAGATAGGGAAGGACCAAAAGAATCTGATGTAATTCTTTTTCATCCACATAAGAATTCATCTCTCAAAGAAACATTATCACAAGCTCTGGGAATCTTGATGATCGCAAAAAAGAAGCGGGAGATATATTTTATAAACAATATCAAATTCCATGTTGACGAAGTGGAAAATTTAGGCAGTTTTATTGAGATCGAAGCGATAGACAAGGATGGAAAGATAGGGCAGAAGAAACTGCATGAACAGTGCAAACAATATATGAAATTATTCAAAGTTAAAAAAGAAGACCTGGTTAAATGTTCTTACAGCGATCTGCTTCTAAATAAAGAGATTGAAATAAAAGAAGGAACCATAAAAGAAGCCGTGGCAATATCACGGAAAATTCCCGAATTTATTGATCCATACAACGAGAAAGAATATCTGCACCGTTTTAATAATAAAAAGCATTTAATACTTGTGGCATATTATCAAAATAGTGCTGTTGGTTTCAAAGCAGGATACAAAGTGGAAGATGGTTTCTATACATGGATGGGTGGTGTTCTACCGGAATATCGAAGGATGAACATTGCCCGAAGATTAACCCGTTCCCAGGAAAAATGGCTGAAAGAAAATAATTTCAAAAAGGTAAGATTGAAAACCCTTAATAAGCGTAAAGCAATGCTTCATTTTGCGCTTTCAGAAGGATTCAAGATCGTTGGTTGTGAACCGGATAAAAGCAGCGATCTTAATAAGATATTTCTGGAGAAGATATTATGAGATATAAAATCGGAATTGTAATATTTATGTTTTTTCTATTTGCTTCTCTTTATTCGGATGTTGTTAAATACAGGATCAATGGCTATGTTGAATCTTATTATCCCAAATATCCCGAATATTATCTGGGTGAGCCTGTGATGGGACTGAAAGTAAATGTAGAATTCTTTAATTTTTTCAAAGGTTTGGGTTGCGGCGGCTCTGCACAAATTACAGCGAAAAGCTACGATAAATATTTCCAGGATAGAAGGGTTTATGATGCATATATTCACAGCTTTTCAAATTTCCGGAAAGACGATTCATATTTTATTTATGGATTTCTGGGTGGAATAAAATGTTCCGAACTAAAATATGAAGATCACATAACTCATCTGGATAATGAGGTTAGAATGATAAGACCACTTCTGGGATTTCATTTCTCTACCCACGTCTGGGGCTTTTCGATATTATGGACTCAGGCAGAAAATCTTAAACCATGCCTGGGAACGGAGGTTAAATACCGAAGTACAAGCGGTGTTTTCTTTCAAATCGGAAGATATTATAGAGGACCTGTTTCCGGCGTTAAGGCTGATATTTCTTTCCTTATTGGATATGAGTTCTTTAAGTGACCATTGGTCATATTTCTTCTTTAATTATGGGAATGAAATTCTCAAATCTAATTAACACCTTTCTAATAGAAATTTAAAAGGAAATTATGAAAAAAATCGATCTCTCAATTTCGATGTTAAAAGCAAATTTTTATGCTCTACCGATGATTGTTCTTTCTATTATTCTTATTGCGCTTCCATATTATTTTCTCTGGGGAAGAGCAAATATAAAAGATGGCTTTGCATCGATATATAGTACACTGATCGTATTTTTACCGGTAATAATTCTCGGAACCTGTCTTCATGAAATACTGCACGGACTTTCCTTCCTGATTTTTGGAAAATTATTTCTTAAACAAATAAAAATAGGATTCCAATGGAAAACAATTACGCCATACGCTCACTGCAAAGTTCCTATTACTGCCGGTGTATATCGCATTGCCTTGATAATGCCTGCACTGCTTATGGGGATCATTCCGTCTATTATTGCTCTTATCACAGGAACCGGCTGGCTGATGATTTACGGCATTTTTTTCATCATTGTTGCATGTGGAGACCTGCTCGTAGTATGGATCATCCGTAAAGCCAAACATAATCAACTTGTGCAGGATCATCCCACAAGATGCGGATGCTGTATCTTTGAAGAGTAGCCGCTGATTAATACGGATAAAAACGGATTAAACAAATAGAAAAACTCAAGTCAAGTTTTCCGAACCCGACACGTTTTTTGTATAAATTAAATAAAACGAGAAATCGTTAAACCCAAATAATGCAGTAGAAATTATATATTTATTTCAAATAATTATTACATAAAAGAACCCAAATAAATAACCCCATCATTTACGGTGGGGAGAATAACCAGAAAAATAAGTTTGTACGCCGTTCACGGCGTTCTTCAAGTAAGTTTTATAACGGCGTAAACTTATCTTTCGTCTATTTCCTTATTCTCCGCTGTAAACGACGGAGCTATTGAATAATTTCCCTAATCCTTTTTATTCTTATACAATTATCGAATTTAGCTGTGCGGATGACAGGTTTGTTGACGTATCCGTCTATAACATAAAAGGCGAAAAAGTAAAAACTATTTTTTCCAGTCCGGTTCAAACGGGAAAAATAAATCAGCAAAGCTGGTCAGGATTGGATAAATCAGGGAAAAAAGTCAGTTCCGGAATTTATTTCTACAAAATTAAAGCCGGTGAGTATCAGACCATAAAGAAGATGTTGTTTTTTGAGTAGAAAGTATAAAACCCTCTGTCCCGATAAATCGGAGCTTCTCCACTTAAAAAGGGGAGCAAATCGTGTACAATATTTTCCTTTGTGTCTTTGTGGCTTAGTGGTTACTTACTTATCCGACAAGATACCGAGTTTATTTCCTTCCGTATCGAGGAACCAGGCATAATAACCATGTTCTTCCGCTATCCGTGTTTTAGGAGCAATGATCTTCCCGCCGGCAGGTTCAACTCTATCTAAAATAACCTGCAGATCGTCCCCGCCATTAAGATAAACGATCGTTCCTTTTCCACCGGGTTCAAATCCTTCGCCTTTAACTATCGCTCCGCTGACTTCACCTTTTTCTCCCGGGAAGAAACCCATCCGCTCATTGCCAATGGTTCCTTCATTAATTTCAAACTTCATGATCTCGCTGTAAAACTTTTTAGCTCTAACAAAATCATTTACCGGAATTTCAAACCAGGTAATAACTTTTTCCATTTTTCTTTCTCCTTCTTGTTCGGGCGTATCCGGCAATTGCCGGAGAAGCCGGATTTTTCTGATTAAACACAATGAGTTCTGCATAATAATATTTGCTTGTCACTTTGCACTGTTTACTACGGCTACTGACGGATGATGCGGAATCTAAAATTCTCTATTTGATTGGATTCCCGTCCCCGATTTCTCGAGGACAAGCTTTCACGGGATTTATCCGCCTTAGGAGGAATGACAAATAAAGTAATACACCCTATTTTTACAGAACTTATGTTCCTCAATTACTTAAAAAACCTGTCCAATCCAAATGCAATAAAAACCCCGAAAGCGGCAAAGCCAACGCCGGCAGAAGTTAACAGGATCGGTAATATTTTGCTGTGTCCAATGAAAGCCTGCCCAATAAAACTCAGAACCAGGCCGATCAATGTATATTTCAAAGCATAAAGCAATCTATTTTTACTCATATAAATAAGGTAAGCTTATAGGAATATTTCACAAAATAAAAAAGCAATGAGCTGTTAAAAAACCCATTGCTGAAAATAATTAATGATCTCTATTTACTCAACCGATATACGGATAGTGATGGTGCCTTTATCTTCTTCTTCAATTTCCATATAGAAAAGTTCACCTGTTTCACCGGCAGAAGCCATCTCGATTATTTCCTGCCAGTTGATAGAAGAAATATCAAAATCGGTATCACCAAGATTAGCATTTATTTTTCCATTTTTAGGGATGAAGTTCATCCCGAATTTAGCTAGTTTTAAAGGAATGGCAATGTTCACTTTCGGTTTTTCCGAACCTTCCCGGATGATCTGGAAAACAAGCTGCTTTCCTTTGACGACCGAAACAGGTTTGGGATTCATAGCTGCCAGAAGTTTGGCTGCTTCTTCGGCAGTTATCTTGCCTTCTGCTACCATATCGAGGATTTTGCGTTTATCTTCCATCTCGTTTCTCCATTGCTTCGATCAATCTATCTGCTTCATCTGTTGTGATCTTTCCATCCTGAAGCATCTGCAATATCTTCAGACGGCTGCGTTCATCTACTTCATCACGTTCTTGTTCGGAAAGCGATTGTTCTTTAGTTCTTTCCTGAACTTTTTCCATTACTCTGGAAATCCCATCGTTTATTTTTTCTTCAACCTTTTCCTGGAATTCCTCGCTGGAAACGGTGGTATATACATTCTTGATATCATCTTTCACATCTTCCATTACTTCTGTCATGATGTTTTTCATGTCCGGCATTTTGATATTCTTCATTGTTTTCTTTATTTTCTTGATGATCTTCTTCTTATCAAAATATTCTTCCGGAATGTTATTCATCATATCAGACATAAATGACATATCAAACTTGAAGTTACCTTCCTTCATCGGGTGATTCATCAGATTGATGCTTCCCATTTTGTTGCTGGCAGAAATTTCTACCTTTCCGGAACCTTTCACCATTTCGATGATATGGGTTTTCCCTTCCTGCCTGCGCTCATAATCTCCTTCCAAACCAACGTGAAGTTTGCCCAACTCATTACTTGCTTCAATTTTAAAGGGAACTTCTTCAGGGATGATCAGATGGATCTTCCCATGTTTATTTTCAAATTTGAACTGCCCTTTTTCGATAGGAGTGAATTCATAATAGATGCTGCCGTTCTGATTTGTTATGCTCGCTTTATCAAATTCCGCTTTCAGAACCCTAACTGCTCCATTTTCATTGATCAGATCAAGATTCCCTTTGCAGCCAATTATTTTTGGAGAGCCATTTTCAGATCTTAAAATTATATCTCCCTCACAATCTTTCATTTTCACAGCACCGTTCTCTGTTTTCAGGCTTGCATCGCTTTTGCAATTCAATAATTTTATTGCTCCGTTTTCGGTTTTACAGACCAGTTCGCCATTCATATGATCCATCTTGATGCCGCCATTTTCGGTTGTTACCGTCTGCTTACCTTTAAGATTTTCAACGGAAATACCGCCATTTTCGGTTTTACCGATCATTTCTGTAATGTGAGGAACCCGCAACTCAAGTTGGGAACTCATGTGCCTGATATTCTCCGGTTCATTCAACTTGATATTTATAGTATTCTTCTTTTTATTATATTCAGCATCAACGATGTCTTCGATCTTAACTTCTTTTTCATCAGCTTTTTCAAAATCGAGTTTTATGAAAAATTCTGATGTTTCTTTTTCCCAACCGATAACTTTTAATCCAAAATTCTCAGATTCGAACTCGACCACAAGGTCGTGCTTTGTTTCAAATTCATAGGTTTTTTCTAATTTCATCATCTCTAACTCCTTCCCTTTAATTTTGCTATTGCTTCATCAACCGTTAAGTTGCCTTTTTCGATCTCATCAAGAACATCTTCCGATAATCGCATTTTTGGTTTTTCCTTCCCACGGCACAAAACATGTGAAACTTCTGCCAGTCGGTTCTTAACTGTGGGATAGGAAATTCCTAAAGCCTTTTCCACAATCTTGATATTGCCCTGTGAACAAACAAAGATCTTTACAAATTCCTGTTGAGCAGGGGTGAGCAGGTCCAGATCTCCCACTCCGAATTTACCTTTAATAGACGTATCACAATTGGAACAATGATACTCAACTATCTCCAAATTTGAATTGCAAACCGGACATTGTTTTAACCTTTTATTCATAATTACCTCCAAATCTGGGACAGAAAATAATTTAGACATTAATTATGTCAATCAAAAAATTAATATAATTAATAAACGGCTTGATTATTTTGATGTTAAACGGCTATGTTAGCAAATGTATTTATTTCTTTGTTGCATTTGTTAATAAAGGGGGAGAAATTTATGAGAGGAATTTATCGGGGCGTAATATCACGGTTCGTTCAACCATTCTGGTTAAATGAAATGTTAATCAACATGATGGAAGTTACAATATATTATCTACAACCTGGTTAACCACCGAATATAAATCGGTTTTCTTTGAATAAATATCTTCGATGAACTTATTTATCTTATAATTTTTATTCATGAATTCTTGAGTTTTAGTCAGCAGCTTTTCATGCACGATCTGTTTGATCTCCAATTCAAGTCTCTTTTTTCTATTATCATGAAAAAGATCGTTTTCTTTTAAATATTTTTCATGTTCGTCAATTTTCTCGATCAGTTCATCGATACCCACATTATCTTTTGCAATAACACTTTGAACCGATGCTTTTCTTTTTTTATCTTCACTAAGGTTCTGCAGCATATCGATTTCCAGGATAGTTCTTTCCACACCATCTTTATCTGCTTTATTCACTACAAAAATATCGGCGATCTCCATTATTCCTGCTTTGATCGCTTGTATTTCATCACCCATTCCGGGGATAAGCACCAGAAGTGTGGTATCAACATTTTTAACAACTTCGATCTCAGATTGACCAACTCCTACTGTTTCAATAAAAATATAATCACACCCGAATGCATCGAGGATCTTTACAGCATCGGCAGTGGCAGAAGATATCCCGCCAAGATGACCGCGTGAAGCCATACTGCGAATAAAAACTCCATCGTCCGTAGCTAATTGCTGAAGACGTATCCTGTCTCCAAGAATAGCACCACCGGAAAATGGACTGGTTGGGTCAACTGCTATCACTCCGACCTTTTTATTTTTCTTTCGAAGTTTTTTTACAAGTTTATCTGTGAGTGTACTTTTTCCAACACCCGGAGCACCGGTGATACCGATGATGTATGCATTCCCGAGATGATGGGAAATTAAACGGATTATTTCTTCGTTCCTGTCTGAATTTTCTGCGAGTGTTATCAACCTGGCAGTAGAAGAGACATCTCCCTTTAATAAATGTTCAACCAGCATTTTTATATTTACTTGCATTTCTATATTTCCCAGCTTTTAAGAAACTTCATCAGTTTTCTAAAATCATTAATATAATCCGGCGCCACATCGACCTGCAAAACAGGTTCATTCTTATCCGGTGTTGTATAATTGCACCAACCTTCAAAAGATTCCAGGAAATATCCCATATATACAAGTTCATTTTTCTGGATGTAAATGTTGAATCTTCCGGTTTTATCGGAAAGCAGCTTTTCATTTTTAATTTGAAAATTCAAATTTTCCTCGATATAAGGATATTCAGATCGATCTATTTCAGAGAGTAGTCCAATGCCTCTTCTATCCTGTCCACCAGTATAATGTTAAGTTCCTTCTTGATCTCGTCCTGGATCTCGGTCAAATTCGGTTCATTCTTTTTGGGAATGATAATGTTCGTTATTTTTGCTCGTTTCGCTGCGATCAATTTTTCTGCCAGTCCGCCAATTGGAAGTACATTTCCGGAAAGAGTGATCTCGCCGGTCATTGCCAGATTGTGTTTTATTTTGCGGGAAGCGATAACAGAAATTATTGCCGTAACTAATGTAACACCGGCAGAAGGTCCGTCTTTTGGAATTGCGCCTTCCGGGATATGAATATGAAGATCACAGTTCTTGTAAAAATCTTCGTTGACGTTATATTTCTTTGCATGAAGCCGAGCATAACTGAAAGCAGCCTGTGCGGATTCCTGCATTACATCTCCCAGTTGACCCGTGAGCTTCAACTTGCCGGTACCTTTCATTTTTATCACTTCCACTTGAAGTGTTTCCCCGCCGTATTGCGTCCAGGCAAGACCGGTTACAACTCCCACGCTATCTTTCCTGTTAACTTCGGAATAGAGATGTTTGGGAATGCCGAGAAATTCCTTCAGGTCGGAATTTTTTATAGTAACTTTTTTCCTGGTTTCACCTTCTACATATTTTTTCACGACTTTTCGCAGTATTCTGGCGATCTGTCTTTCCAGGCTTCGCACTCCTGCTTCTCTTGTATAAAGTTTAATGATCTTGTCGAGAGCCTGATCCTGATAAATAATTTCGATCTTTCCTTTCAGATCGTGTTCTTTCAGAACTTTTGGAACCAGGTGCCTGGTGGCGATATTCATCTTCTCGAATGTGGTATAACCGGGAAGTTCGATAACTTCCATCCTATCGATAAGAGGTTGTGGAATAGAAGATAATGTATTTGCAGTTGTTATGAAGATCACCTGAGAAAGATCATATTCAAAATCGAGGTAATGATCGCGAAATGAATAATTCTGTTCGGGATCGAGTACTTCCAGCAGTGCAGAAGCAGGATCTCCTCTAAAATCATGGCTCATTTTATCTATCTCGTCCATCATTATCAGCGGGTTTCGTGTTCCTGCTTTTTTCATGCTTTGAATTATCACGCCCGGAAGAGCACCCACATAGGTTCGGCGATGACCTCTGATCTCGGCTTCATCACGAACTCCACCCAGAGAAAGACGGACGAATTTTCTATCCATTGCTCGGGCAATGGATTTCCCAAGTGATGTTTTTCCAACCCCGGGAGGTCCTACAAAGCACATTATTTGTCCTTTTACCTTTTTTGCCAATTTTACAACTGCCAGGTATTCTAAAATTCTTTCTTTAACTTTTGTTAATCCATAATGGTCTTCATCCAATATTTTCTGAGCTGTTTTCAATGTGAAATCTTTCAGCTTCGGTTCTTCCCATGGCAGATCGAGAATCCAGGTGAGATATGTATGGATCACAGAATATTCAGGAGAAAAGTTACTCATTCTCGAAAACTTTTTCAGTTCGTCTTCTGCCTTTTTTCTTGCTTCTTTGCTCAGCTTTGCTTTTTTCACTTTTTCCTGGAAATCAAGGAGGTCTGTTTTTTCTTCCTTGGTTACGCCCAGTTCTTTATGAATTGCTTTTAGTTGTTCTGTGAGATAATATTCCTTTTGCAATTTATTCAATCTGGTATTGACCGTACCATCTATCTTATTTTCCAATTTTAATATCTGGATCTCTTCCACAATTATTTTATATATTCTGCTGATAGATTCAAACAGATCATCGATTTCAAAGAGAGCCTGTTTCTTTTTTATTTCCAATTGGATATTTGCCAGGGAATAGTAGAAGAATTCTTCCGGTTTTGTTGATTCGTCGATAGGTAAAAGAGCTTCTTCCGGAATAGCTTTGTTCAAATTTACATATTGTTTGAATACTTTTTTAAATGATCGAACCAGAGCTTCCATTTCTATTTTACTTTGGGTAAGCGTTTTATCTACTTTCAGCACATAAGCATTCAAGTAATCTTTGGCCCTGTAATATCGTTCTACCAAAACTCTACTTTCACCTTCTACCAGCAGTCTCATATTTCCATCAGGCAATTTAAGGATTTGCAGGATCGTACACAGTGTTCCATATCTGTAAAGGTTCTTAGCTTTTGGATTTTCGTTAAACTCAGTATGAACTCTCTGAGTTACACAGATTATTTTTTTATCTATGACCAAAGCTGCTTCTGCAGCATTTATCGATAGTTCTCTTCCTACCACCAATGGTGTTATAGTGTAAGGAACAACTATTGTATTCCTTAACGGGATCACAGGGAATAGACCGTAGTCACTATTAGTAATAGGGATGTCTTTTTTTGCCATTGACTCCTCCGATAACAATGTAGAAAAAAAATCCGTGTATTTAAGGTCATTAATTATTTCATCATTTATTGATAATAAAAAAGCCACCGGGTTTATCCGGTGGCTTTAATGATCGACTTTCTGATTATTTCATCAGGATCTATCCTTTGGAGTAAAACAACCGTGTTGTTTTTTGAGTTGCTTGCAACTCATCAATGAGAAGCTACTTTGTTAGAAGCAACTCCGCCATTTTGCATTAACGCGGTTAATGCACTCCAAAGTTATTTTAGGAGGACTTGCCCTGCCTGCCCCGATAACTATCCGGGGTGAAATACGAAGCTTATTTCAACAGGATCATTTTCTTAAATTGTGTTGCCTTACCTGTGGAAAGTTTATACAAATAAATTCCACTGGAAACTCGGTTGTTATTATCATCTTTGCCGTTCCAGACAACTGAATGATTTCCGGCATCCAATTTTTTGTTGACCAGTGTTTTTACCTTCTGTCCTCTGATATTATAGATTACAAGCTCTGTCTTCTCTGTGTTCTCCGTAGTTGAAAATTTAATCGTTGTAGTCGGATTGAAGGGGTTGGGATAATTCTGACTCAAAGAAAATATATTTTGAACACTGGTTGTTTCATCACTTCCAACAGGTTCGATCTCAAACCAGTCAAGAGCATCACCAATGATCATATTGATGTCGTCATCATTTGTGAACTGGGAAAGATCAAAGCTGGTGTAGAACGATCTATAGATGAGATTATCCAGCCAGAGAGCACACACACCATGATAACAATATGCCTGTCCGGCAACTAATGGTCCGGGACCATCTTCAAACAGGAATGTAGCTTCCGAACTGATGCTTGGATTCGTAACCTGACTTGCATACCAATCCGGGCAATCCTGCGTATAAAGAACATCCGGGCTGTTTGCATAAACCGGATATTCCACATTAGGAACACCAATAGGAGAACCTTCAACACCGATCACAGTTCCATCTTCATAATTATAGCAATTAGGTCCTCCCAGACCATTCGTTCCACCATAAGGAGGATAACCGTAAGTTCCCGTAGGATGGTAACCACCACGCATATAAGCAGTATAGAATTTCACCATCGGTTTATCGTTGGGATGTCCGTGCTGTGAGGTAGCAAATCCATCAGAAGCCATAAAGACATTCTTTGGATTTTCTTCAGTTCCGCTATCCATATAATCCATCATAGCAAGTGAAAAAGTATCGTACTCGTCACTGCCACTTGCAGAATTGGCATAAGTAAAGATCGCTTCATAACTTTCGGAAAAACTGTACTCATCAAACTCCCACCAGTCGTAGATATCATAAGCTATGTTCGCATTATCGAAAGCCATAATGTATTTTGGATACTCGATATAATCATAATCCTGACCACTGGTGTAAGCAAAAAGAACATCTACTCCATCCGTAGGAAGCATCTTAAATGTATAATATTCCTGTGGAGCATTTGCCGGTGAAGTTCCTCTATTCTGTGCCGGAGAATCATCTGTGGCTGCAAAATAGTAATTTACCGTTGTACTGTTTGGAATTTCCGGAAGCTGGTAGTAATAGATATTTGGCTCTTCAAAATTAGTATGAGAAATCCCTTCCCAACCAGAACCTGTATTGTAATAAAGAGTATCGGATAATATGGGATTCATATCGGATATCATAAGCGATATCTCAGGGGTGTTATCAAAGGTATTTCCCATTTCATCATACACAAAAGCCGGTGGTTGATAATCTTCTCCCGTATAGAATCTGATAGCAAGTTCGTTCTGAAGAATATTGCCGTAAGGTTCAATCCCGATGTACTGTCCGTTTTCAATGATCTCTCTCAAGTAACATAATCCGATATCTGCCGTATCATTTTGAATGGCAATGGTTGAACTTTGACCGTAATCTTGAGGACATACGGTACCTGTTTGCCCGGTCGCCACATTTTGATATTGGAAGACCATATCTCCATTTTCATGGAAGATCACTTCAAAGCATAAGCACGGGGTTCCGCCGGTTCCGTTATGAAATCTTACATTATGCCATTCTACCACACAGTAGCGATCCGGAGCTGTTCCAAAAGTCTGGAAATAAATATCTCCTGTTCCTTCATCAGCATGCAGGTCATCCCAATAAATAGCAATTAATGCCGGCATTTGAGTATAACCCGGGATCGGGTAAACATAATTGAACATATTACCATCTGTTTTCCAGATGCCGTAAGGATCGGGATAGGCATGATACCATGTATTTTCTGCTAAGAGAAATTCGCCGTTTATATCTACATGAAAATAAGTTCTGTCGATTCCGTAAAACGGAAAATCAAAGCCAAAATCGATAGGTTCGGAAAAGTTATCATCTCCATAAAATCCAGGAACACCATAAGTTATTGTGGAAGTTCCGGTTTCGCTGATCTCTATCCAGTCATAAACCGGTCCGCCTTCTTCGGTGCTGTCTATCCATTGATAACCAAAAGCATCCGGTCCGCCTGTTCCATAATGCTGCACGATTTCTGTTTCAATTGTAAAGGAATCATTGTTCGAGTTGGGATCACCGGCAAGACATGTTGTCATTGTTACAGTGTAGTCCCCAATTTCAGTCAGCAGCCATAAATCGGTGAATGTAATAACTTCCGTTGCGCCGGGAACTATTGTCCCGGAATGCACGAATGTGCAATTATAAACAGCTGTAGAAAGAGTATCAAGAATTTCACAAGTTATGTCGAAATCTTCGGAAATATCGGAAGTTCCATAATTCTGGATCGTGCCGGAAGGATATATTTCGGTATTTAAAAACTCGTGTGCAGAAGGTGATTCGATCGAAACCATTCCTACATCACCCGCTTCTGCCTGACCCACTTTTACATCATCGACCACCAGGCAGTAAGTATCCTGTATCCACTCAATTGCCAGATAAATATCACTTCCTGCATAGGAAGATAAATCGTAGGAATATTCCACATATTCATCTCCAATACCTACAACACTTTCCAGGGTTATATTAAAATCAGCGATCGCATTTCCGGTTGTGGAAAGTTTAATATTGAAATCTTCCGAGCCATACCAGGCTTTGATAAAGAATATAAATGAATCTCCTGATTGAATAGCTACTTGAGGTGTAACGAGCCAGTCATGACCATCATTATTAAAACATTCTACCGACGCCACCCAATCGCCTGAATGAGCCGCAGAAGTATTCTGATACGCTACCCATTCTAATCCATCGCCATTAACATCATAAACAGTCCAATCTGCTGGAATAATTCCACCTTCAAAGCCTTCATCGATATTCCACTGCCCGAAAGCCATTGTTACTGACAGCAACATTATTGCTATCAACAAAAAAACGTTTTTTCTTTTCATTTTTTTCTCCCTGTCACGGCGTAGCCCCGATTCATCGGGAAGAAGCCGGACTTATTTTATTTCTATTTTTGGATTTTCCAATTGAATCTGCCATTCAACATAGCCTTTAATCGATCCTCCAATCGATACATTTTCTCCCCATCTTATTGACATCATTCCTTTTGATTTGCATTTGTATAAAGGATCGATGTTAACTTTGTTCATATTGTAATTTGTTCCCAGAGATATCAAAGATATTCTGCGTCCATCTGGTCCGCCCTCGGAGATCGCTTTTGCAATAAGTTCCTCGTTTTCTTCTGCCTGATATTCTACAATTTCGTTATTCACTATTTTAAGGCTGGGATTCTTAATGGTTTTGCCATAAATATATCCGGTTTTTGCAGTTATTATTCCATTACAGCTTTTATCTTCAGGGATGAGCATGATATCTCCACCAGGGATAAATATAAGTGGGCACTGTCTGGGAAGACTTGTAAACGAGCCATAATCGCAGATAACTTTTTGTATCTTCAGGACAAAAACACTGCCTTCATTGTTTTGTATCTTAATTGTTTTCGAACCAATATATTTCAGGGATGCTTCCATAGTCTCTTCTGCAAGTTTGCTGTAATCTACATCGAGCGATTTCCAGAAATTTATCTCAGAGAGAATATTTTCTTCTGTAAGTTCATCATGCATTAAGCCTTCCATCATTGCGATACGGATGTTATTTGTTTTTACAGTATCCCTGCTTTTTGCAAAAGCTTTCTGTTGGATTTTTTTCTTTTCAGGATCATCCAGCGGAATGAATCTGGATTCACCATTGAGATAAAGGTAAACATCAGTGTTTTTAAGAATTCTGTTGAACTTCTCAAAATCCCAACTATAAGTAGCTAACGAGAATAAATTATGCTTCGCTTCCAACAACTCTTTGTCCCTGTACATCAGGGTCGTTTCAATCTGTTTTTTGGAAGCTTCGATAAGAATTTTCTTAACTAGCGGCATATTGTATTCACCGCTTACGATCAACAGTTTTTCTTTCGCTTGCATTTTCAGAGAATTTTCCAGCAGGTTTGCAGCAATTCTGGCAAGATCGATGTTGTGTGATTCCAATATCTGGTTTATCAAAGATCGATTGGTTTCGTTTTTTTCTCCATTATTATTATTCAGGGAAAAATCCAGAATATAATTTTTTGCTTTTGCTCTATAATATACTTCTTTGTTATTTCCGATATTTATGATCTCTACCAGGTTGGCGTCGAGAAGTGTTTTTAAATTATAATGCATTTTCTGTTTGCTTAGTCCAAATATTTTGGACAATTGTTGCCCTGTTGCCGGATTTAAAACCAGTTCATTTATTATCTGAAGTTTCAGTTCGGAATTGATTGCTTTCATCTGAGAGAGCTTGTTTATCACAAATACGTTTTCAATCATCCTCAAATCCTTTCATTAAATTTGGTCAAAAAAAAATAGACCAAGATTATCTGTCAAATATTTTCTATAAAAAATTCATTTATGGATGATATTAATATTTCAAACATTTTCTGTTGATCTTTAATCCATGAAAACTGAAAGGTGTTTTATTGGGACAATCGGCTGGAACAGGTTAATTATAGCTGTGATAATTTTCTTTTATTCCTACGAATTTATTGACACATACAACCCTGAAAAGGTTTTTGATACTGTTTTGGAGGATAGATGACACAAGAGCAGATCAGGAATTTCTGCATAATCGCACATATAGATCATGGCAAATCCACGCTTGCAGACAGGCTGCTGGAAGTTACTCATGTAATCGATAAAGGCGCACATGATGACCTGATATTGGATGATATGGAGCTTGAACGTGAACGAGGGATAACCATCAAATCTCATGCGATTCGAATGGAATACAAACACAATGACAAAACATATATTCTTAACCTGATCGATACTCCCGGGCATGTAGATTTTTCTTATGAAGTATCCCGCAGTTTAGCTTCCTGTGACGGTGCATTGCTATTGGTGGATGCCTCACAGGGAATAGAAGCTCAGACGATGAGCAACCTTTATCTGGCAATGGAAAACGAACTGGAAATAATTCCGGTAATAAATAAAATAGATCTCATCAAAGCAGATGTGGAAGGCACGGAACACGACATTGTAGAAAACATCGGGGTAGACCGGGAACACATCTATAAAATAAGTGCAAAAGAAGGAACAGGTATCGATGACCTGCTGAAAGGAATTGTTGAGAATATTCCCGCTCCGGTTGGCAATATCGATCTTCCCGCCAAAGCCCTGATATTTGATTCTTACTTCGATACTTACCGCGGCGTGATAGTTCTTATCCGTATGTTTGACGGTACACTGAAAAAAGGTGAAGCAATAAAACTATTTTCCACGAAGAAAGAATTTTCCATCGAAGAGATAGGCTACCTGGGTTTGAAAAAAGAGGAAACAGATGGACTTACTGCCGGTGAAGTGGGCTACATTATTGCCAATATCAAGGAAGTTGCCGATGCACGGGTGGGAGATACAATTACTACAGCCAAAGGTGGATGTAAAGTAGCCCTGCCCGGGTTTGAAGAACCCAAGCCGATGGTGTACAGCGGAGTTTTCCCGCTGGCAAAAGAAGATCATGAAAACCTGCGGGAGAGTTTGGGGAAACTTAAGCTTAACGATGCAGCACTCACTTATGAGCCGGAAAGTTCTCTGGCGCTTGGATTTGGTTTCCGTTGTGGTTTCCTGGGAATGCTTCACCTGGAGATAGTTAAAGAACGCCTTTACAGGGAATATAATGTACCAATAATAACTACGACTCCCAGTGTGAGATTTATCATTAATCTGCATAATGGCAGCAAACTAATTATTTACAATCCGGTGGATATGCCCGATCCCGCAAATATCGAATCCATAGAAGAACCGGTGATGGATGTGGAGATCATCGTTCCTACAGAATTTGTGGGTAATATTATGAAACTGGTGCAGGAACGGCGCGGGATTCAGAAAGATATACAGTACATAGATGAAAAACGACTTTCCATCCATTATGAAATGCCGCTTATCGAGATCATCTTCGACTTTTACGATAAACTGAAGTCCGTGAGCAAAGGTTATGCATCGCTGGATTATTCCTTCAAAGAAAATCGGAAATCTGATGTGGTGAAAGTGGATATCCTCATAAACAGCGAAAGAGTGGATGCCATGTCTTTTATCTGCCACGAAGATAAAGCCTACCAGTGGGGAAAAAGCGTTACCGATAAATTGAAGGATGTTATTCCCAGACACCTCTTTAAAATAGCTCTTCAGGCAAGTATCGGTGCCAAGATAATTGCTCGCAGTACAATTACAGCAATGCGAAAGAACGTTACTGCCAAATGTTACGGCGGAGATATCACCCGTAAGAAAAAGCTTCTGGAAAAACAGAAAGCAGGGAAGAAGCGTATGAAAGAGATAGGTTCTGTTTCTGTTCCGCAGGAAGCATTTCTGGAAGTTCTGAAAGCCGACCGCAGTTAGTTTTTAAAAGATTGAACCGCTAAGTTCGCGAAGGACGCAAAGAAAAAAGATTTTAACTGCTAAGATCGCAAAGGACGCAAAAAAAAGATAGATTGTAAGATAAATATTTTGTCATTCCCTTATAATTGTCATTCCCGCGAAAGCGGGAATCTATTGATCAACAAAATATTATTGTAAGAAAGAATTCAGGAAGTTTTGCGCTGAAATCACCTGTTTTTTCCAGAACGAACGACGGAAAAAGTCAGGTGGATTGATCTACTTATTAATTATTCTAAATTTTTTTATTCAATTGCTTGTTTTATACTTGCAACAACATTTTCATATAAATCATCATATCCAGTAATTTTTACCGTCACTTTTTCACCTATTTGAACAACATCCTCAATATCGTTAATATATTCCTTAGATATTTCTGATATGGGAATAAATGCTTTAATAAATTCATCAATTTTAACATTGATTCCAGAAAAATGAATTTTAGTTACAGAACCATCAAAAAATTTTCCTAAATTTGATCGGTGAAATGTAATATTGGGGTTCTCTTCGACTTGTTTTTTGCTGAAGATAATCTTTTTGTTTAAGAAATCAGCATTTAAAACTTTTACTTCGATTTGTTGTCCAATGTTTAGTTCATTTATTAAGTTAAGATTATCCTCTCGAGATGACCAACTTAACTGTGAAACAGGCAGTTTGCCATAAACTCCACATTCGGCTTCACAAATAACATATTGTTCACGAATCAAGCATACAGTTACTTCTATTATATCGTTTTCAGTAAATGCAACATTCTCCCAAGGATTAATAAGATTAACACATTTACATCTAAAGGAAGCATGTTCTTCATTGAATTCTATTAGGCTTATTTCAACTTCATCACCAACTTCGTATTGATCGGATATTTTTCTATATTCGTAGTTTGATGCGAAATATCTTGGTATAAATCCCTTAAAACTCGAGCCTTGTATACTTACAATCAATGCATGTTCATAATCATTAGTTTTTAATATTTTTCCGACTTTACCAATGATTACTTCGGATGATTTTTTTGATATTTTATCTACTAACTTTTGAGGATCAGTTTCTGTATTTATATTACTTAGTTCAATATTATTGTCATCTCTGTTGAATAATTTTACAAAAACTTTTATATCTTGATCAAAATGAAAATATCTTCTGCAATCTGGAATTTCAAAAGAGGCTAACTCATCAGAATTCATAGTAATTTTAAGACCATACGCATCGACAAGCACATTTTTTTCAACAACTTCTTCTATCGTTACATAAAAAGCTTCGCTTTTGGTAAAATGACTCTCAATTCTTTCCCATGCTTTTTGGATAATAGTTGTAACATCGGGTGTTAAACCAATACAGGTGTGTTTTATTCTTTTCTGATCTTGGATTATGTAATATGAAATCTCTCTTGTTTTCTTATGGTAGCATTCTGTCTCTTGAAGTTCTCTTGCCAAATTCTTGGCAATTTCTCCTTTAGTTTCTCCTATAGCTAACAAATAAAAAGAGTTGAAATCTCGTGATGCATATTGATTAGCTCGTTTAAAATATGGTTCCATGCCATAATTATTATATGTTTCTTCTTTTGCCACTAAAATTATGGCAATCTTTAGATTCTTTCTTTCATAAATAAAGTTGAATTGTTCATCTTCACGAGTATCAATTTTCGTATCTTCATACAGCCAATTAATGAATTCTTCTGATTCTTTTTTTAATTCATCAGATGGTATTTCAATAGAAACTCTTTCTCCCCAATCTGATAATTCAGGTAGTAAAATTCTTTTAAAATAACCAATTTCATAAAGAGAATTAATTTTTTGAAATTCATCTTGAACTTCATCTATTTCATCTGTATAATATTTATTAAAAATTGATAATGATTTACGATTACTTTTTAGAAGTAATGCACGTAAAGTTACATAATTAATAGCTTTATTAACATAAGGTTCCATGAATGGTTTAGCTGTTGATAAAACAGAGATTTTGACGTAGTTATTTAATGCATTAAATATATTCATATCTCGATTTTTAGTGAAATTTATACAAATAATAGCATCACCTTTATTATTTAAATAATTATCTACATTTTTTTTATTAACCCATTTTACTTTACATTTTGGTAAGAAATTTTCTCTAATTTCTTTATTAAAATCTTTTGATAAAATTTCAATTATACCAGTAAATTCAGATTCAATATTTGCTTTTTTTATCCATTTCGCAAAAAAACAAAAAACTCTAAAGATGTCAGAGCAAATCAATCTTATCTTTGGATAACAATCCAATAGTACACTAATACTGAAAAATACTCCAACGCCAAACAAAAAATAAACAAGTTTTACTATCATCATATATCCTTTTTTGATTCTAAATATTGTTCGATGCAATATGGATTATCACATACAAAAGAATAATCATTTTCTTTATTTTTATATATTATCTGTAGATTTTGTAATGTGAGCAGTTGCTGACAAATCGTGCATTCAATTTTTCCGGCAACAATATTTTCGTAACTTCCGATTTTTTTAAGAATACCTTTTACATCAGAGTCAACAGCGAATTTCATTATATTATTATTCATTTTTTTTCTCCTTATAACAAGAATACTATATCAAATTATTCAAATAAAACCTTATTATATTTAATAACCTTCTCAAATAATCAATACATAACATTTTCATTTCCTTGAGATAAACTACGTCAATAACAATGAATAAATTTTAAATGTCAAATAAAAAAATCAACCGGTTATTCTCATCACGCCAAAGCGGGATAAAACTACAGGAGGAGTGAATTGTTAGGTTTGCTTAAGCCTTTCATTGAGCTCCCAAAGTGCGTTTTTATTACTATCAAATTTTACCATTTTCACAGCTTCATTATACTTTAACCATTTATATTCAATATGTTCTTCGGATAAATTTAAATCGAGGTTTTCACATTCAACGCCAAATGCATACTCTGGAATAACATAAACATCCTTTCCAAAGGTGAACTCACCTGTAATGAAAACAACAGGAATATTAATTTTTGAATCTAATTTAATAAATTTCGAACTAGTGTCAAGTCAAGCTTGACATGACGTAGTAAGAAAATATAGTTGTCCTCAAAACACAAGGATGGTTATATGATAAAATATAAAGTGACATTAAC
>JAUVLE010000254.1 GCA_030595905.1 Candidatus Cloacimonadota bacterium
AAACAGCTTATGCAGGAGATATTGTCTCTCTCGCCGGAATGGAACGTGTTGATGTTGGGGAGACCGCAGCCTGCAAGGATAATCCCAAACCGCTTCCAATTATCGAGATCGATGCGCCAACTTTATCGATGACATTCAGGGTTAATGATTCTCCTTTTGCCGGAAAGGAAGGGAAATATGTAACTTCGAGAAATATTTGGGATAGACTGCAAAAAGAGCTTCAAACCAATGTGAGTATCGTGTTGGAACCTACCGAAAACGCAGATGAATTTATTGTAAAAGGACGCGGCGAGCTTCAGCTTGCTATTCTGATAGAAAATATGCGGCGTGAAGGTTTTGAATTCCAGGTTTCCACACCTAAAGTTATTTATCGTCAGCTTGATGGAAAACGTACGGAACCTATCGAGCTTGCAGTAATAGATGTTGCTGATGAATTTGTGGGAACGGTTATCGAGATGCTTGGCATTAGAAAAGGTGAAATGCTGAATATGATGCAGGGTAATGACGGCTACACTCGTTTGGAATATAAAGTTCCCGCTCGCGGTTTGATCGGGTTCGGCAACGAATTTCTAACCACCACTCGTGGAACGGGCATCATCAATCATAGTTTTTATGAATATGAATATTACAAAGGTGATCTGGATAAGAAAAGCCGCGGTGTCCTGATCGCGATGGAAAACGGCATCTCTACCGGATATTCGCTGTTCAATTTCCAGGCTCGTGGTATTTTGTTCATTGGACCGGTTGTGGAAGTTTATGCCGGAATGATCGTTGGAGAGCACTCACGTGAAAACGATCTGGTACTGAATGTGGTTAGAGGTAAGAAGCTCACTAATGTTCGTGCATCCGGCTCTGATGATGCGATCAAACTTGCACCGCCAAGACAATTCAGTTTGGAACAGGCTCTTGAATATATTAATGATGATGAATTATTGGAAATAACTCCCAAAAACATCAGAATGCGAAAGAAAATCCTTAATGAACTTGAAAGAAAAAGAGAGATGAATAGATTAAATAAATTAAATCAGTGATAATTCAATGATTGAATAGCGTACTTCTAATATTTTAATATTTATTAGCATAGGGGAGATTCTAGTTTATAAAGTAACTTTACGAAACTTCCCATATAATGTTCTTGAAAGTAAGTTTCGGAAAGTTTTCTTAATATAACGAAGAATAATTCGATCTATAACATTCAAATACCTAATATCTCGCTATTTTTCATTTAGAATGTGTTTCTACTCAACTTTTTCTTTTTGTTCGCCTAAAGTTGATTTTTGGAGCTCAAGATAAAATTAATATAAATGAAATCACTTGTAGAGCCTCTTAAACAGAGAAGAGCAGTACACAAAAACAAACTTTAGAAAAATAATAAAATATAGAAAACAACGAAGCACCAAATAACCATTTAACACGATAGAGGTTAAGCGCAGTATTATAAGTTTACATAATGTATCTTATCATTGGTTGTGTGTTTCACGGTTTTTAACCCCTCTCCCAAATTTTTATGTTAAATTATGTTAAATAATGTTTTATACTAATCGAATTTTATCTAACTTCCAAATTTCGATTCTAAGAAAGGAAAAAGAAAAAAATGTGTTTTGATATTGCTTGAGAGTTAAAACTATTAGAATAAGTTGATAATTCTCTAAAACTCATCCTGCTGTCCTTCTCTTTTTTGATGAAAATATGAAAGATATTTCAATAGAGAAGGAACATAAGAAATGCAAGAAGAAAACTTTTATTCTTCGCAGTAGTAGTTTTCTGCTATGAAGAAAGGATGCAAAGACATTCTTTCAAAGCATTCAAAATCCAAAATTATCAGTGTTTATAAGCAGCAAAAGAAAACATCGATTGTATTTACAATATCCGAATTGAGCCGTCTTAATCAGCGAAAAAAGACAAAGAGAAAAACTCTGTGTACTCTGTGTCTCAGTGTCTCTGTGTTTATCTTTTCCCTTTATTTTCACACTAATCACTCTCTGTGTCCTCTGAGTCTCTGTGGCAAAAGATCAATCTTCAAAGAAAGGATTTAGTTCTTCTACTTCTTCTGCTTGTAGTATCTCAAATACCTCTTCCGAAGATTTGGCATGAATTATCTGATCTTTGATATGCGGATGATGACCGAATATTTTGGCAATATTAGCCAGAACATGTAGATGCAGATCATAATTCTTCCTCGGTGTAGCTAATAAGAAAACAATGTTAACGGGCTTATCATCGATAGATTCAAACGGTATGCCTACTTTTGAAATGCCAATAACACCACGTATTTTAGGACCACCTTCGATGATAGCATGCGGAATAGCCAGGTTATATCCGATTCCAGTGGAAATCTCTTTTTCTCGATTATAAATAGATTCTTTCAGTTCGGGAAGAGTTAACTCTATTATTTTATGCGTTTTAAAGAGAAATAAAGCCATCTGATCAAGTGCATCCCATTTATCTTTTGCTTTCAGGTTTATATTTATATATTCTTCCTGCAGAAAATCCATCAAACGTAACCTGTTCTTGTGCTCTTCACCGGATCTTTTTATTGCCAGCCCTGTGAAGATAGGTCCCAAAAGCTCGTTTACAACTACTGCTGTTAGAACAATAGCAGTTATTTCAGAAGAATATATTTTTAGAAAAGCGTTGTTTTCTATTAACAAGACCAAACCGATAGCCACACCGGCAATTGGATATAAAGAGATGCCTATCCATTTTTTAATTGTACGGGTAGATCCTGCCAGGTAAGCACCGAAAGTAGGAGCAAAGGTCTTCCCTATCAGACGGGAAATAATGAGTGCTATACCGGCAATTCCAGCCATTTGAACTGCTTTCAGATCGAGATGGGTTCCGGCTAATACAAAGAACAAAGTGAATACTTCTATCTCGATATCTTTGAACGCACCAAACAGTGTGGCTTTGTATTTGGAATAATTTGTAATTACGATTCCTAATATCAAACTGGATAATATGCCCGAAAGATGCAGTAATTCGGATGTTCCCACCGTTATTACCACAGCCAGGATAACAGTTGCCAGAAAGGATATTCTGATCTTTCGTTTCTCTGTAAAAAATATCAGTGCAAATCCGACCGATCCACCAATGATAATAGATTCCAGAAGAAGCAACAACGGCTGAACAAATGTGTTTACAGCATTAAATTGATTGAATTCAGCTTTATAAAAAAGGAAATAATAAACACCGTAAAAAACCAGTATAGTAAGCACATTATTCAAAGCAACTACAGCCAGGATGGTTTTAGTTAAAATGCCTTTTCCCCGTTTTTCCTTGATAATATGCAAGGTGGAACCGGGAGCGGTGGTAATAGAAATTGCTGCAACCAGAAGGCTGATCTCGAGTGACAGGTGGATAAAATAATATAAACTGCAAAACACCAGGATTGGTGTAATAATAACGTCTGATAATGTTATTAGAGTAATTCTTTTACCTGCGTTGTGAAGCTTCCTGAAATTAAGGTGACTTCCAATGGTAAGTCCGATGAATCCCAGTGCGAAATTAGTGATCGCACCAAAACCTGCAAAAGCGTCCGCCCTGAAGAGGTTAAGAACATATTTACCCAGCAGTACCCCGCCGGCGATTTGGGCGGTTACAACCGGAATATGGAGCTTACGGGCAAATCTGGAGCAGATATATCCTACTACAAGTATCACCGCCAGCACCAGAAGTGGATTCGGGTTATTGATCAATGCTGTTTCATGATCAAGCCAGGCTTGAAAATGTTGTATTATTCTATTCATACCTCTTTCCCGTTTGATTTGTTAGTCAGTT
>JAUVLE010000175.1 GCA_030595905.1 Candidatus Cloacimonadota bacterium
TCATCAACGAAGATAACATACTCGAGGTAAAGGGGATCGGCACAAGTAAGTCCAATGGATTTGTAAACGGCATCGTTGTAGATATAATGAAAGCTTCCAGATCGATAAATAAAGCGATCCTCGAAGCAGAAAGCATGGCAGGATTCAAAGCAAAGAACATCTATGTAGGCATTGCCGGAGATCATATCAAAAGCCAGAACACATTAGGAAGGATTTCTTTAACATCCGGCAGTGAAGCTTGTGAAATTACACAGGAACACGTAGATAATGTAATCACGAATTCTAAGAATAATATAAAGATCCAGCAGGGAAATGAACGGTTGGAAATAATTCATGCTATCCCTCAATATTTTTGCATCGATGATATGGACGGTATCATGAACCCTGTCAATATGAGTGGGTTCAACCTTTCGGTATATGTACATATCGTTATGGCAGATAATAACTCCATGAAGAATATCAAAAAATGCGTCGAAATCGCAGGTTATAAAGTTGAAGATATTTACTTGGAACCTATTGCTTCTTCCAATTCTGTATTGAACGATGTAGAGAAACAACTCGGCTCGATCATTATCGATATTGGCGGCGGAACTACCGATATTGCTGTATTTTTTAAAGACAGCATTCGCTTCAGTGCTGTTCTGCCTGTTGGCGGCACAAACATAACTCAAGACCTCGCTATCGGTCTTCATACTTCTCCCCAAAATGCCGAAGAAATAAAGATCGGTTCAGGGAATTCCATAGCTTCAAATGTACCTGAAGATACGATCATTGAAATTGAAGGAATTGGCGGTAGAGAATCAAAAAAACGAAAACTGAGATATATTAACGAGATCATCGAAGCAAGAATGCGGGAAATATTCGAGAATGCGTATAATTTACTAAGTAATCAATTCGACCTGAAGATGATTACAGCAGGTCTTACCTTGACGGGTGGCGCTTCTCTTTTAAAAAACAGTGAACTACTGGCAGAAGAAATATTTAATATGTCCACAAAAGTGGGCTATCCGTATCTATCCGATCTTGCCGGTCCTACAGAACAACTGGAAAATCCAAAATACGCTACAAGCGTTGGAATTCTTTACCATACTTTCAATAAGCTATCAGATAAGGATGAGAAAATTCAGAGTTTTCAGGCTATGGATCCTTTTATGAGGTTTATTAAAAAGATCATCGCGAATTTTAAAAATTATATTTAATTATGAAAATGGAGGATTTATGCTCGAACTCGATCTGAATCAAGATGAAATCCCTTTTGGAACAAATATTAAGATCATTGGTGTTGGCGGAGCTGGTGGAAATGCCATAAACACGATGATCGAATATTCATTAAGCGGAGTGGAATTCATCGCTGCAAATACAAATATTTTAGACCTGAAACGTTCAAACGCAAAGATCAAACTCCAACTGGGAAAAGAAGTTACGAAAGGTCTTGGAGCAGGTGCTAACCCCGAGATCGGTAGAAAGGCTGCCGAAGAATCACGCGAGGACATCAAAAACAATCTTAAAGGCGCAGATATGATCTTCATTGCAGCGGGTATGGGCGGAGGAACAGGTACAGGTGCAACTCCGATAATAGCTTCCCTGGCAAGAGAAATGGGAATCCTCACTATCGGGATCGTCAATAGACCATTTATCGGTGAAGGCAAGAAAAGAACCATCAACGCCGAAAAAGGAATACAGAAACTTCGAGAAAACGTTGATACTCTCATCGTGGTTCCAAATGAGAAATTGAAAGAAATCTATCCCGATATGACCGTGATAGAAGCTTTCAAGAAAGCTGATAATATTTTATATGAAGCTGCAAAAGCAGTATCGGACATAATTCACTTCAGCGGTTATATGAACGTCGATTTTGCAGATGTGATGACCGTGATGACAAATAAAGGACTTGCTTTAATGGGTAGCGGCATCGAAGATGGTGATAATCGAGCTGTGGAAGCTGCAAACAAAGCTATGAATAACCCTTTATTATCTGAAATAACTTTGGAAAATGCCAAGGGAATTCTGATAAACATAACTGCCGGAAAAGATTTCAAAATGGATGAATTTGAAACAATAACCCAGGAAATAATGAAAAAAGCCGGAGATGAAGGAGATATTATTACCGGAATAATTTTCGATAATGAAATGGAAGGAAAGGTCAAAGTTACTCTGATAGCTACAGGATTAAGTGCTCCCGGATCCATCGTATATGAACGCGAAAGTATTATCAGTGAAAAAGATAACGACAACGAAGATATCGGAAAAACACTGCAAAGAATACGACATTCCGATTCTTTGAATCTAACAAAAAAAATGGAATCGGAAGTCAATGATACCCCGGATAAGCAAATGGAAATTCCGGCTTTTTTAAGGAAATTCTCTAACTGATGATCGACTTTATAATTAGAATCATTATCCTGGCTTTATCGATATACCTGGTTGGAAAAATAACCAAACTGTACATCATAGAAGATTTTATCACGGCACTTATTTCTGCATTGATACTTGCGGTCGTTAATGTTGTGATCCGTCCTTTACTTATCTTTATTACATTCCCACTAACCATCGCCACCCTTGGAATTTTTCTTTTTTTTATAAACGGGATTTGCCTGACCATAGTATCTGCACTTGTTCCGAAATTCAAGATCGAAGGATGCTTGAATTCAGCTATTGCTGCCTTTATTATTTCATTAACAAACATCATATTGGAATGGCTGTCCGGTTTTTAAAGATACAATTTTCTTATTGTTAAATCTGTGGAGAAAATTTGACTTATTTAAAAGATTATAAGTTCCTGAAAGAAAATTTTAACCTGCAGGATAAAAGCATCGATCTTAAAAAAATTAACCTGAAAATATATAATCTGCCATTCGAATCATACAATCACAAGATCCTTCCCGGTGAAGATGAATACAGGTGTGATGAACATAATAAAACCTTTAAGAATATCCATCAAAAAGAAGACATCCCTGATTCTCCATATTTAAATAATATCCTGGAATTGAACGATTCAAAGATCAAAGAGAACATCCATTTTAACTATAGTATCTTTCAAAACACTAAACCCGAGAATTCAAAAGATAAGAAAAAAAAGAAGAACCCAAAACAGAAGAAAGAAAAGCAAAAAGGCGCAATAATTCTTCTTCATGGATTGAATGAGAAGGATTGGTCGAAATACCTGCCTTGGGCAAAGAGACTTGCCGAACTTACGGAAAAAAAGATAATTCTTTTTCCACTGGCTTTTCACATGAATCGTGCTCCGGCAGAATGGACAAACGTTAAACTTATGAATAAAGTTAACGGTGAAAGAAAAAAACTTTTTCCGAGTATTTCAAATTCATCTTTTGCAAATACAGCACTCAGTGCAAGACTGCAATTTTATCCGCAAAGGTTCTTATGGTCCGGTCTTCAGTCTTTTATGGATGTAATCCAATTGATCAGAGAAATAAAAAGCGGGGTTCATCCATTTATAGAGAAAGATGAGGAAATCGATCTTTTTGCTTATTCCATAGGTTCATTCCTTGCCCAGATACTTATGATGACAAATCCATATAATTACCTGAGCGATTCAAAATTATTCATTTTCTGCGGCGGACCAACCTTGAATAGAATGTCTGCAAGCTCTAAATATATCCTGGATAGCGAAGCTAACATTTCAGTATATTCATTCTTTATCGAACATCTGGAAAAAGAATTGAAAAAAGACGAAAGATTATCACACTACTTCAGCAAACTCCATCCTGTAGGAAATTATTTTAAAAGCATGCTCGATTACCACAAAATGAAAAATTTCCGCGAAAAAAGATTAAAAGAGATTAGTAAAAGAGTATGCGCTTTAGTTCTGAAAGAAGATGCTGTTGTTCCGCCATCTGAAGTTATGAATACATTAAAAGGTGCGGAAAGGAAGATCCCGATCAAGATCAAGACCATGGATTTTGATTATAAATATGACCATGTTATTCCATTTCCCTTTAAAGAAAACATAGAAAAAGAAGTTGATAAATCCTTTAACAGGGTTTTTAAATACGCCGCCAAACATTTTAAATAGATTTTGTATAATATATTTTGATCTTTATTAGTTTATTTTTGAAAATGGTTTTGAAGTTATTACAATTAAAGAAGCTTGTGAAATGCATCCCTGATGGAAGAGTAAATGAATTTATCTAAAATAACAATAAGAAAAATGAATATAGCCGATTATGATGATCTGATCAAACTCTGGAATGAAGCCGGTCTTCCCTATCGCCCTAAAGGCAGGGACAGAAAAGAAAAGATCGCCAAAGAATTGAAAAATTCTAATGCTGTATTCCTGCTTGCAATATTCCGGAAAGAGATTATCGGTTCTATCTTCGGAACGCATGATGGCAGAAAAGGATGGATCAACAGATTAGCAGTTTCTCCCGCATATCGCAAACTGGGATTAGCCAAAAAGTTGATCGAAGAAGTAGAAAAAATATTAACCGAACTTGGAATTGAGATCATTGCATGTATGATAGAAGACTGGAATAATTCCTCTATGAAACTTTTCGAAAAAGTCGGTTATAAACGTCATCCCGATATTTTTTATTTTACGAAAAGATACGATCCGGACGTATAAACAATTAAAATCCTTGCACATATTTCAATCCCTGTTGATTTTTGCCCGAATATAAATTTCTTACTTAAATTAGCAGGAGGAATTAATGGCTGAGATCAAAATATCAATTGCGGAAATAGTAGGTGCAATTGTTGCTAATGATTTGATGCCCAAACAAATATCAAACATCGAAATTCAAGGTGATACTATAAATTTTCATTATAAAACAGGTTTACTTATTCCAAGATCAGTTGAAGCATCGTTATCATACATTGAATTTGATAAAAGTATAATCACCTTTGAAGTTCATACATCCTGGTTTGCAGATAAAATACTCAGAATATTCCCGATCGGTCAAAGTGAATTTCTTCAATATGACCATCCAAATGTTATCTTCTACATTCAAAGATTTCTAAATAAAAAAGTAAATGGTGTACAGATCGAAGATATTAAATTCAAAAATGGCAAGTTCACCATAAATACATATAGTTTATGATAGTTAATGTAACAAAAATTAAAAAGATTATGAAAAAAGCAGTATACCGACTTTCCGAAGCTTCCAATAAAGAAATACTTACATTTAAGATTCGGAAAGTTTTAGCTTATTTGTAACCTTCCGAATCTTAATATAAGAAAGAGTGAAAGAAAACTTCGGAAGGTATAAAATATCCAAGGAGAAAAAAAATGACAAAAGGTTTAAGAACGTTGCTGATCATTATTCTTATCAATGTGGGAATAACTTTATCGGCACAGACAGGAAATGAAAAAGGAGATAATTTGGAATATTTAACTACAAATTCCGGTCTTAAGTACATCGTCACCCAGAAAAGCGATGGTGAGATGCCTGCAAAAGGTGAAAGAGTAAAAGTCCATTATACCGGGAAACTGGAAGACGGCACAAAATTTGATAGCTCTCTCGATAGAGGAGAGCCCTTCACGTTTGAACTGGGAGCAGGTCAGGTTATTAAAGGCTGGGACGAAGGGATTGCACTGCTGCATAAAGGTGAAAAAGCCACTTTGATAATTCCGCCCGATCTGGGTTACGGCAGCAGAGATATGGGAACGATCCCGCCAAATTCTACATTAATTTTTGAAGTCGAATTGGTTGATATTCTGGCAGAGGTTAAAATCGAGCCCTTTGATATCAAAGAAAAGGTTTCAAGCAAAACAGAATCAGGCCTGGAGTTTATTCTCGTGGAAGCAGGTGACGGTAAAAAAGCTGGACCCGGTTATACGGTAACTGTTCATTATACAGGTTACTTAGAAGATGGAAGCATTTTTGATTCGTCTTTAAAAAGAAATCAGCCTTTTGTTTTCCAGCTTGGAATGGGAAGGGTAATTAAAGGCTGGGATGAAGGAATAGCCATGATGAAGATTGGCGATAAAGTCCGGTTGATCATACCTCACCAGCTTGCTTATGGTGAAAAAGGATATCCCGGAGTTATTCCGCCTAAAGCAACTCTTATCTTCGATGTGGAACTGCTGGATGTGAAATAATTAAGTCATGCTCAATTTTCTTTTACCCGGTCTCTTAATGGGATTAACAGCAGGTTTGTCTCCGGGACCACTTCTTACACTCGTTATTTCCGAAACACTGATACACGGCAGAAAAAACGGGATCAAAGTCGCATTGGCACCTCTTTTTACCGATATTCCGATTGTGCTCATTACGGTTTTTATCTTCATTCAATTGAAAGAAATGAACACTATTTTGGGATATATC
>JAUVLE010000301.1 GCA_030595905.1 Candidatus Cloacimonadota bacterium
CGATATTAGCTATTTCATTGAAAAAAAGAGATGCAACCAGAGTGGCATGATAAGAAGTTCCACAGGCAATAATGTATATATTTCTACTTTTTTGATAAGTATTATTGACCAACTCCAGGAATTTTTTTACACTTTCCGAGAATTCTCTTATGTCATCGAGTTCGATAATAGAATCGAGAGCCTTTGCTATCAGAAGTCTTTTTTTATCAAAGTGAGAATTTAACAGGTCGATAAAGGTGTTTTTATCTGTTGAAAAGAAATATTTTTTTTCAAAATCTTTGATTACCAACACTCTGTAGATCGACCGGTAATTTTCTTTTACTTTTTTATAAAAGGTTTCCGCTTTTTGGGAGTTTTCAAATTTCGATAGGATCGATAGCTGCTTTTTGAAATCGTCGACGCTGATAATACTTTCTGCCAGTTTTCTCATATCAGGCAGTATTTTTTCTTTTTTTAGAAGTTCGACCATTCTTCTGCCTGTGTTAGAACCACCTTTAAATAGTTTAATTAATTTTCCGGAAGATTCTATTTCTGCATGAATTTCCTGTTCCATGAAATATTCAAATGGTGGTGAAAGCTCGGTATCTTCTGCTCGAAGTTTCGAATGAACAAGTGCTTTTTCTATCTTATCTCCGGTATTTATAATCATATCGGGCTGATTTGGTCTTTTTATCTTTAATTCCTTGAATGCAAAAACCTTAAATTTGTTCTTAGAAAACTCGATAAATTCACCTTCTCGCAGGTTAACTAATCTTTTTGTGAATTTAAGGACGGCGGTCAGGTCGGATGAAGCAAGACCGAAAGGGTTGTTATCGATCTCTCCAACTCCGAAATATAAACTACTTCCAGCTTTAATTGCCCAACTGGTTTCTGTGAGTGGATCCACGATTACCGCTGCATAAGAACCGACCATCTTTTTTGTTGCCTGGTAAATTCCTTTTCTCATACATTGCAGGCGGGGCTGTATTTTAATCTGGTCTTCGATCTTTATCTTGCCGAGTTCGTTATCGAAATAATGCTCGATAGTATGAACCAGCATTTCTCCATCATTATCGGAAATAACATCGTGCCCTTCTGAGATTAGAAATTTTTTCAATTCCCTTGTATTTGTTATATTTCCATTATGTGCTCCATAAATGAAATTCTTACATTTTACGATATGCGGTTGTGCATTTTTCTTTGTAACTGTTCCAAAAGTAGCCCAGCGAACCTGCCCGCAAAAAATATTTCCGCCCTTATCTTCTATCCCGAGAGTTTTGACTAAAGTACTGGGTGCACCAACATCTTTCAGGAGGGTAACATTCATGTCCGTATCCTGAAAAACAGCACCGGTAGAATCATAACCTCGATATTCCAGAGATCTTAGAAGTGCAGATGCATATTTGCCAAGATTGATCGAAGTCTTTGCCAGACTCATTCCCAACACTCCGCAACCTATTCCGAATATTGGAACCGGAATATTTATCCTGATGTTTTTAAGCAGGTTATAAAACATTAATAATCTCCCAATTGTTTGCTTTTGATGATCATTTTTGCAATTTCCAAATCATATTCATCCGTTATTTTAATATTATAAGGTTCAGTTTCCATAGTATGAACGTCAAATCCAAAATGTTCCACTATTGCAGCATCATCTGTGAAATATAATTCTTTTGCTTTTGCCTTTTCATGGCAGGATAAGATCAGATCAAGTTCAAAAGCCTGGGGAGTTAATGCATTTACCAGATCGTTTCTTGGAACGGTTTTAACGATCTTGTTATCCTTGATCTTTTTTAAAGTATTCTTTACTTTGCTAACAGGGATCACAGCTTTATATTTCGCAGCATTATCCAATAGCCTGGAAATATCCTGAGAAGAGATAAAAGGACGTACTCCATCATGGATAAGGACATAGCTTGTGTTTGGAGAGCAGTGTTTTAAAGCACGATAAACAGAATCCTGTCTTTCTTTTCCGCCGGGAATAATTGTAATTACAGCTTGTGGATATTCGTTTTCTATAAGTTTGGAATAAATCTTGAAATCATCTTCCGGTAAAGTTACAATAACTTCATCAAGTTCCAGGTGATTTGCGAATCTGTCGAGTGTCCAGAACAGCAGCGGTCTTTGTTCTATTTCAATAAACTGTTTTTTGAGATTGTGCTTCATTCTATTACCACTGCCGCCGGCAGTGATGATAGCTATATTTTTCTCACTCATTATTACTCCAATGGAACATTGAAAAAAAATTCAAAGTATGAATGTCAAGTAAAACCTATATAATGCAATAGAATATTCACATTTTGAATAACTAATTCATTATATGTATTAATAGAGGCATCTTATTGCTTTGCTTCTTGCGGAAACTTTGTAGAGAAATTATTCAATAGCTCTGTCGTTTACGGCGGAGAATGAGGAAATAGAGAAATGATAATTACGGCGTTTACGCCGTTCTGAATCATATTTTAAGAACGCCGTGAACGGCGTGCAAACACGTCTTATCAGTCATTTTCCCCACCGTGAACGATGGGGTTATTTTAATTTTGTCGATTAATCTTTTAGGAATAAATATCTAATTCTACTGCATTATTTGGGTAAAAGTATTGCAGATAAATAAAGGGGGCAGTTTAACTGCCCCGAAAATTATCTAATGCTTACAGATATTCACTTCTTTTTTATATTAGCAATTACATTTTCTGCTGCTTTAATGATCACATATTTTGTAGGAGCCGAAGTAAGAAGCGGATGAGTACCAAT
>JAUVLE010000221.1 GCA_030595905.1 Candidatus Cloacimonadota bacterium
CCGATTCCTAAAATGGGAGTAAGAAGATTTTCCTGTAAAATAGAAACATCCAGAGATTTCACCGGATCATCTTCGGGGAAAGTTCCATTTTTAACTGTCAGTTTATACCATGTTCCATTCAGATACATTCCGAAATCATGCATACGTTCTGGATGATATGGTATATCGTTCGAAATAGTTTCAATATCGAATTTTTCTTTCACTTTTGCCAGGAATTCATTTATAGAAAGATCATTCAGGTCTTTCACAACCCGGTTGTAATCCATGATATAAAGCTGATCATGCGGAAAAATAACAGAGAGGAAATAATTATATTCTTCATTTCCGGTATGATTCGGGTTCTTCTCTCTTCTTCTTTGTCCTACGATAGTTCCGGAAGCAGAGCGGTGATGACCATCGGCAACGTACAGATAATCTATTTTTGCAAAAATATTTGTGATCTTCTGAATGTCTTCTTCCTTATCGATTTTCCAGAGAATGTGTTTGATACCGTCATCAGCTTCAAAATCGTAAACCGGTTTCTGTGAAATAAGGTTTTCAACCAGCTCATTCATATCCTGCCTGGCTTTGTAAGTAAGGAAGACCGGTCCTGTGTTTGCATTAAGTGTATCTACGTGTTTAATGCGGTCTGCTTCTTTATCTGCACGAGTATGTTCGTGTTTTTTAATGATATCATTTTCATAATCTTCGATGGAAGTGCCTGCAACCAGCCCGATCTCATCAACATTTCCCATGATCAGCCGATAGAGATAGAAACATGGTCTCTCATCCTGGATAAGAACGCCATCTGCGATCATCTTATAAAGATTTTCCCTGCCTTTGTTATAAACAGCATCATCGTAAAGATCGATATCTTTGGGCAGGTCTATTTCCGGTTTTACCACATGCAGAAAGCTGTTCGGTTTATCTTTCACCTGGATATATGCTTCGTCGGAATTCATAACATCATAAGGCGGGGAAGCTACTTCCACGATCTTTTCCGGAGACGGACGAACACCCTTGAATGCTTTGATCTTTGCCATTGTTTTCTCCTGATCTATTTTTTAACTTTTTCTACTGTTAAATGTACTGTTCTTCCATTTATATCCCACTCGATCATATCTTTCTGGATTTCTTTTACTGCATAGAACGAATCGGTGAGAGTTTCATTTTTGATGTAATCGGCATGTTTCAGAAATACATTCTCGATTTCATTTTCTGCCTGGAAGAATATCTTTATTCTATCCATGATCTCCAGGTTTTTCTCTTTGCGGGTGAACTGGATTTTGTTCACAAGCTCACGAGCCAGCCCTTCTTCAATGAGTTCCGGTGAAAGATTAGTATCCAGGGCTGCAAAAAGATCTTTATTTGTTTCAAAAACAAATCCTTCTTTATCTTTTATGGAAATTATCAAGTCTTCTTCGGTTAGTTTGAAAGTACTGCCGTCCATTTCCAGAAAATAATCTTTTCCCAGATGAAGTGTTTCTATGATGTGATTGGCATCCATCTTGATCAAAGCTTCAGCGATGCGTTTCATGTGCTTCCCATATTTTGGTCCCATCACTTTAAAGTCCGGTTTGAACTCATATTTAACGAAATTATCCTTTTCGTGAATATATTTTATTTCCTTCACATTGATCTCTTCTTTGATCAGGTTTTCCATTCTTGCAACCAGCGCTTTATATTTTTCCGGAATATATAAAGCACCCAGAGTTTGACGTACCTTTATCTGACAGGTATTGCGGGCTGCTCTTCCCAGAGATACAAGGTCTATCACGGTTTTCATTTCTTTTTCCAGGGTTGGAAAGATAACCTTTTCATTGTGAACCGGGTATTTTTCCAGGTGAACACTTTCTTTGCCGGTAAGGTTCAGGAATATCTCCTCCGCAAGGTATGGAGCGAACGGAGACATCAATTTCGAGACAGCTATCAACACCTGATAAAGCGTCAAATAGGCTTCTTTTTTATCTGCTGAAAGTTTCAGTTGCCAATATCTTCTTCTGCTGCGGCGCACATACCAGTTACTGAGTTCATCTACAACAAAATTCTGTATATGGCGAACAGCTCGCGTCAGTTCATATTTATCGATATTCTTTGTAACATCTGCGATCAGGGTATTCAAGCGAGAAACGATCCATTTATCGATCTCGGCTTCTTTTTCATCGCTCAGCTCATATTTACCGGCATCAAAACCATCGATATTGGCGTAAGTAACATAGAATGAATAAACGTTTTTCAGAGTTCCGAAGAATTTATTAACGATCTCTGCAACGCCTTTCTCATCGAATTTTGTAGGAATCCATGGTGGGCTTACGGCAAGCAGGTACCAGCGGATGGCATCGGCTCCGTATTCATTCATAAGTTTTGTCGGATCAGCAGTATTACCTTTGGTTTTGCTCATTTTCTGACCCTTCTTATCCAGGATCAGATCGTTAACCAGGCAGCTTTTGTAGGAAGATTTTCCGGTAAGAATGGTAGAGATTGCCAGAAGTGAATAGAACCATCCACGGGTTTGATCTATTCCTTCACTGATGAAATCTGCAGGGAAAAGCTCTTTTTGGAATCTGTCTTTATTTTCAAAAGGATAGTGCCACTGAGCAAAAGGCATCGAGCCGCTATCGAACCAGCAGTCGATAACTTCCGGTGTTCGCAGCATTTTTCCTTTGCATTTTGGACATTTAAAAAAGATATCATCTACATAGGGTCGGTGCAGTTCGATATTTTCCGGTACAGGATTGCCGTCTTTCAATTTTCCCTTTTCTCTAAGTTCTGCGATGGAACCGGCACTTTCCATTTCACTGCATTTTTCACAAACCCAGATATTGAGGGGAGTTCCCCAGAAACGGTCACGCGAAATAGCCCAATCCACGTTATTTTCCAGCCATTCACCAAAGCGTTTTTCGCCTACGAACGATGGATACCAGTTTATTTTCCTGTTATTTTCCAGCATCTGTTCTTTATAATCGTTGGTGCGGATATACCAGCTTGAACGTGCAAAATAAATAAGCGGACTATCGCAGCGCCAGCAGAACGGGTAACTGTGGACTACCTGTTTACGCTTGTAGAGCATATTTCTTTCTTTCAGGTTTCGGATTATTCCCTTATCTGCATCTTTCACAAATTCACCAGCCCAGTCGGTTATTTCTTCTGTGAATTTTCCTGCACCGTCCACAGGCTGGATAACGGGAAGTTCATATTTTTTACCGAGGTCATAGTCATCCTGTCCAAAAGCGGGAGCAGTGTGCACCACTCCTGTTCCTTCGTCCATGGTCACGTAGTCTGCCAGTCCCACGAAGAATGCTTTCTGTTTTGGAACAACGAACTGGAAAAGCTGTTCGTATTCTTTGTATTCGAGTTCTTTACCTTTGAATTTTTCAATGATCTCATATTCGCCATCGATGACTTCCAAACGTGCTTCTGCCAGTATAAGGAATTCATCGTTGTGCCTGATCTTTACATACACTGCGTTTGGATGAACAACAAGAGCTACATTCGAGATAAGTGTCCAGGGAGTGGTCGTCCAGGCCAGGAAGTATGTATCCTTTTCTTCTTTTACCTTGAATTTGGTGAAAACGGAGGGATCTTCTATTTCTTTGTAACCCTGAGCAACTTCATGACTGGAAAGCGGAGTGCCGCAACTGGGGCAGTAGGGAACGATCTTGTGTCCTTTGTAGATGAGACCTTTTTTGTAGAAATCGTTCAATATCCACCACACAGTTTCGATATAATCGTTCTTTAGCGTGATATACGGATTATCCATATCTAACCAGTAACCCATTTCCTTTGTCATTTCACGCCATTCTTTTTCGTAGGAAAAGACGGATGCTTTGCATTTATTATTAAATTTTTCCAGTCCGTATTGTTCTACTTCTTTCTTGTCTTTGAGTCCGAGTTGTTTTTCTACTTCGATCTCCACCGGAAGACCGTGAGTATCCCAGCCTGCTTTTCTTTTAACCAGGAATCCCTTCATCGTTTTGTAGCGGCACACTGTGTCCTTGATGGTTCTGGATATCACATGGTGGATTCCGGGCATACCATTGGCGGTGGGCGGTCCTTCAAAAAATATAAACTGTTTTGCATCTTGGCGATATTCCTCGCTTTTTTGGGCTGTTTCGTTTTCTTCCCAGTATTTGCGGATCCTTTTTTCCAGGTCCGCTGTTTTTTCTTTTATATCAATTGTTTTATACATCTATTCTCCTGTAAAATCTATGAAAAGAATTGGTCTATGCCAACCCTTGTAAGGTTATTCTTTATCTTCTTCAAATAATTCCCGGTAATATTCTTTCAGTTCGGGAATATTTTTTATGTAATCTTTCCAGGCTTCCAATGCTTTTGGAACGTCCACACATTTATGGCATAACATAATCGTATTATCCGGAGTTGTGCCGATATAACCGCGGTCATAACAAGTATCACAAGACTTCTTTTTCCTGTTATTAGCCGCAATCTCCTTTGCTTTTTCCAGGTGCTTATCGTCTAATCTGAACATACTTAACCTCATTTATTCTGCTCAAAACTTTTTTAATGTGTATAAATGTCAATATTAATAAGCTGCAAGCTTGTTTATTGGAATTGTTATGTTGGAATCCCTCTTTATCTCGTTCCTAAACTCCCGTTTGGGAACGAGAGAAAATATAGAAAAATATCAGGTAATTGAACTCACT
>JAUVLE010000233.1 GCA_030595905.1 Candidatus Cloacimonadota bacterium
AGCAAATATTTAAAATATTGATATTGGAAGATAACCCTTCTGATACTGAATCAGTACAATTTGAACTAAGGAAATCTATAAAAGAATTCGAATCCAGGATAGTAGATAACAAAGAGAGTTTTCTAAAAACAGTTAAAACATTTCGCCCTGATCTGATCTTATCGGATTTTACAATACCTCAATTTTCAGGACTGGAGGCTTTGGGTATAATAAAAGAGAAATGTCCCGGAATTCCATTTATTATTGTAACCGGTTCATTAAATGAAGAGACAGCAGTTAAATGCATGCGCTTGGGAGCATGGGATTATGTTCTAAAAGATCATCTTGTACATCTGGGACATGCTGTAAAAAATGCTTTAAAACTTAAAGAAGAGAATGAAAAAAAGAAACTGGCAGAAGAAGCTCTGAAAAGGTCGGAAGAACAATTTCGATTAATTACAGAAAACACAAGAGATAATATTGCTATTACCACATTTGATCTGAAAGCGACTTATGTTTATGTAAATCCATCAGTAAAATATGTTCTTGATTATGACCCTGAAGACTTGTTAGGTAAGTCCTTTTTCGATTTTATTCATCCTGAAGATAAGAAGAAATTATTCCCTTTGCTGAAGAAATATGTAAATAAGAAAATAAAAAAAATCCTGACAGGAAAAAAATCAACTATTAGTGAAACAATTGAATTTCGCTTTAAAAATAAAGCCGGAGACTGGCGTTATATGCAAAGTACGGTAAACATCGTGGGAAAACAACTTCTTTCGGTTGCCAGAGACATAACTGAAAGTAAGAAGGCAGAAGAAGCATTGCGGGAAAGCGAAGAAAAAATCAGGGAAATGGCAGATCTATTACCGCAAATCGTTTATGAAACAGACATTCAAGGAAATCTTACATTTGTGAACAAGCAGGCATTTGCTTTTTTTGGATATTCAAAAAAAGATTTTGATAAAGGCATTAATGTTTTTCAAACGATAATTCCGGAAGACATAGAAAGAGCAAAAGATAATATTCAGAGTATCTTAAATGGAAAAGCTATTGGAAATCCTGAATATACTGCATTAAAAAAAGACGGTACAACATTTCCTGTCCTTATATACTCAAGTTGTATTCTAAAAGATAACAAACCTGTTGGTGTAAGAGGGATTATAATTGACATCACCGAACGAAAAAATGCTGAAAAGGCCTTGAAACAATCTGAAAATGACTATCGAGATCTTTTTGATAATGCAACTGATGCAATTTACATTCAGGAAAAGGGAGGTCGTTTTCTTGATGTAAATCAGGGAGCTGTGGACATGTATGGTTATCCTAAGGAATTTTTCATAGGGAAAACACCCGGATTTTTATCAGCTCCGGGCAGGAATAATATGAAAAAGATCATCGGATTTGTAGAGGATGCATTTAATGGTAAACCACGGCAATATGATTTCTGGGGTATAAGAAAAAACGGCGAAGTATTTCCTAAAATTGTCCGTTCCCGACAAGGTTTTTATCTGGGTCAGAAAGTCATTATAACGTTTGCATTAGATATAACCGAGCGTAAACTGGCAGAAGAAGCGCTGCGAAAATCGGAAGAACAATTTCGATTGATCACAGAAAACACAAGCGATGTTATCACCCTGCAAACATTTAATTTAAAAGCATCTTATACCTATGTAAGTCCTTCAGTTAAAGCTATGAACGGCTACGAGCCGGAAGAAATGCTCGGCAGGTCTGTTTTTGAATTTATTCATCCCGATGATAAGAAAAAATTATTACCATTATTGAAAAAATATATAAATATGAAACTAAAAAAGTTTATTATCGGTAAAGAATCAACTTTCACAGAAAAAATCGAATATCGCTTTCAAAACAAGTCCGGAGAATGGCGATATGCTGAAAGTATCGGGAACATCGTAGGAGATCAACTTCTTTTTGTTACAAGGGATATCACCGGGCGTAAAATGGCGGAGGAAGAACTGCGGGAAGGTGAGGGAAAATATAGACGTCTGGTGGAACTGAATCCCGAAGCGATCGTAATTCACGGCGGCGGAAAAATTATTTATGGAAATAAGGCTGCCCTCGATCTTTTGCATATTCCAAAACTTGAGGATTTCGTTGGAAAACCTGTTCTCAGTTTTGTTCATCCGGATTATAAAAAAATTGCTTCAGACCGCATTAAGAAAGGCCAGGATCATGGTATATATGCCGAACCTATTGAAGAAAAATTCATTTGTATTGATGATAAGGTAATCGATGTGGAAGTTACCGCCATTCCTATAACTTATGACGGAAACCCGGCGATGCAGGTAATTGCACGGGATATTACCAAACATAAAAAAGCAGAAAGAAATCTGATAAAATCTGTAGAAAGTTACCGCGGACTTTTCAATAGTGCAATCGATGCAATTTATATTCAGGATAAGGATGGGTTCTTCGTGGATGTAAATAACGGTGCTGTTAAAATGTATGGCTATCCGCGTGAATTCTTCTTAGGCAAAACTCCGGCATTTCTTTCTGCACCCGGTAAAAATGATATGAAGAAAGTATTAAAGATGGTTCAGAAAGCCTTTATGGGCGAACCTCAGAGATTTGAATTTTATGGACTGAGAAAAAATGGAGAGGTATTTTCAAAGGATGTGCAATTAAATAGCGGTACCTATTTTGGAGAGAAAGTAGTTATTGCATTTGCTCGTGATATTACGGAACGAAAGAAAGCAGAAGTTTTACAGAAAGCTCTTTATAATATTTCGCTTGCTGTAAATACAACAGAAAGTATTGATGAACTTTATCATACTATCCGAAGTAACCTGGGAAAAGTTATCGATACTACAAATTTCTATGTTGCCCTGTATAATGAGGAAAATGATACTTTATCACTTCCTTTTGAGGTTGATGAAAAAGATCAATTCAAGACTTTCCCTGCTGGTAAAACACTTAGCGCTTATGTGATAAAAAGTGGTAATCCTCTTTTGGCAACAGAGAAGATTGTAGATAAACTTATTGAAGATGGTGAAATAGAAGACATTGGAACTCCAAGTAAGATATGGATGGGCGCTCCATTAAAAGTAGTGAATAAAAAAACCGGTATTATTGTTGTCCAGAGTTATCAGGATCCTGATCTTTATTCTGAAAAAGACATGGAAATATTGAACTTTACATCTAATGAGATCGCTATTGCCATTGAACATAAACAAGCTGAAGAACAGATAAAGAATGATCTGCAATTAAAAAATGTTCTACTTCAGGAAGTTCATCATCGCGTAAAAAACAACATGCAGTTGATTTCCAGCCTACTTAAGCTGCAATCTGCATATATTACAGATGAAAGGGCATTAGAGTTATTTGAAAATAGTAGAAATCGTGTAAAATCCATGTCACTTATCCACGATGCTCTCTATCGATCCAAAGATATGACAAATATCGATTTTGCAAAATACATAAGAAAATTAACTACACAAATATTTATGTCTTATGGTGCTGATTCAGATTTTGTTAAACTAAAAATAGACATTAAAGATATTATGTGTGATATTAACATGGCAATCCCCTGTGGTATGATAATTAACGAGGTTGTAAGCAATTCATTCAAATATGCTTTTCCAGAAGGAAGAAAGGGGGAAATCAGCATAAGCTTTACCTCTAAGAACCAGGTTTACGAATTATGTATAAAAGATAATGGAATAGGAATATCCGGAGAAATTGATTTTGGGAATCCTCAAACTTTAGGTTTGCTATTAGTTAGTACATTAACAAAACAACTTGATGGTATACTCGAAATTGAAAAAGAAAAAGGAACTTCTTATAAAATTACATTTAAGAAAACGGAACTTAAAACTTACGGGAAGATTTAAAGTTCAGTGGTTGAGAAACCCCTCTGCCCCATAGCAATTAAATTAAGAATATTGACAGCTAAACGCATTTATTCAAATTCAATTCCGTATGGTTTTGTATTATAATTTATTAATGATTATGGAAGAATTAAATTAAAATATAAAGAGTAAAATAGAACCTTTATTCTTTGTGTACGCCAAAGGTTTACCAGCCTTTGGCTGGCGTATAAATCTTAGTGCCTTTGTGGTAAAAGCTCAGGAGATTTTTTATGAAAAGTATGACCGGATTCGGGAAAGCTGGATATTCTGATGATAATTACGAGATAAATGTAGAGATCAAATCGGTGAACAGCCGGTTTCTCGACCTTAAGATCAAGCTTCCGTATGAGATA
>JAUVLE010000119.1 GCA_030595905.1 Candidatus Cloacimonadota bacterium
TGAAACCACCACCCTTTTTTAGACATTTGATTGTAATGAACGGAATACCATTATTGATTGTAGTATAATCTGAGGAAGTGTAATTCACACCTTTTACAAATTCAGCAATGTCTGAAAATTGATATTCTTTCCACTTACTCATACCCAAGTTCCTTCAAGAAGTTGTTTATAATTTTATTTATCATTATCGAGTACCTGCCAATAACCGCCCAATTTGGGACCTTTTCTTATAATAACACCTTTCTTTTTGAGTTTATCAATATACAATTCTATTGTCCGTGAGCTTTTATTTAGTTTTTTGGCAATTTCATCGGCAGTGATATAATTATTTTCCGCAATAAGCAGCAATGCGGCAAGAACATTCTTTCCGAAATCATTCCGAAATCGTTCCGAAATCATTCCGAAGTCGTTCCGTATTACTTCCGTATCAACTCCGTTATTGCTCCGTTGCTTCTCCGTTGTCTCACCTTCCCGTCGGAAAATAATTGAATAAAAATCTCCGAATTCAAATTTTGGAGGTTTCGCATTTGCTTCTTTCAGCAAATCGCGAATTTTATTAATACCTGTTCCCATATTTTCCACAAAATCAATTCTATGTAATAATGAAGCGATAATCTGATTTCTGCGAACCGCTTTTTTACCGAAATCTTTTTCCGATAATCCTTTTGGAAGTCCACCCGGATTTGAAATTTCTAAGCGGTCGTCAAAGATTTCAATCACTGTGTGCGATCCTTTCAGAAAATAATCACGATGCACCACAGCATTTATCACAGCTTCACGAATTGCATCGAGTGGAAGTTCATAAATTTCTTTTCGCCTCGCAGTTCCCGTCATTTCATATTTTACGCGAAGTTCCTGTTTTATAAAATGAAGAGCATTATCAATATTTGTGATAATATCGCTTGTATAATCTTTTCGATTTAGAATATGAATTCTTTCCGTTCCGTCAAAAACTGCACAGGTAATGGTGGCTTGTTCACATAAAAGATGAATGGATTCTGTAAAGAATAGAACTCCCGCATTTTTCATTTTCAGTTTTCCATCTATTTTTTCTGCAACTCCCAGATTTATCAAAATGGTTTCATCATCAAGGTTTTGGGTAATGCCTGCAAATTTTAGAAATCCCGAAAGTTTACTCGGTGAATAGTCTCTTTCAAAATTAAACTTTTTATGAAATTGTTCTTCAAAACTAAGCTGCCCTTCAAATTGTAAGAAATCAATAATTTGGTCTCTCTTCATTTTTTGAGCATTTGCTCCCATCCTAACATAAAAGCCATCGGAACATTGATAAGGTTTTTCTTTTCCTTCAGGAATAATAATGGTCAGAATATTATTAAATTCTTCTAATCTTATTTGAACAACAGGCTGACAATTATTAGCAATATCCTGAATTTGAGAGCGAAGTTTGTTTGTTATCGTTATTCCTTTTGGTTCTCCGCTATCAGTTACACCAATAAAAATACGACCACCCGAAGCATTTGCAAAAGCAGTGATTTCACGTGAAAGCGAATTATTAACTTTCTCTTTAAATTCTACAAGATATGATTCACCGCTTTGCAGAATATAATCAAATTCATTATCGCTTAAGTATTTATTATTCATAGCCAAGTTCCTTCAAGAAGTTGTTTAGTTGGGTATTTTCTTTTTCTCGTTCTTCCAAAATATCGGTAAGCGTAACAGTGTATTTATCAAAGATAATTTCCAATTTGGCTTGCAGTTCTCGTTTGTATTGCAAAACATAATTCATAATTGTATCTGCAAAAACCTGTTTCCAACGAATAAGAATAAGCTTTTCCGCTTCTTCGGGAGTAATCTTTTCGCGAGCTTTTTCTACCAAATCATCAGTTCTATCCTTTATCGCTTTTATAGTTTTTCTACATTCTGCCAGTTCTTTTTTGGTGTCATCGTGTTTTTGCAGTTTGGCTGTTATTTTTTCTTTTTCAGCTTCGAGAGGTTTTAGTTGAGAATTCAATTTAGTAATTATCTCATCAAATTCCGTTGGAATATCAGCAACTTTTTGGCGTGCTTTTGCTGTTTTAATTTCTTTTTTAATTTTGGATATTTTGCCGTTTACTTCTTTGAGTTTGTCTTTAATATTTTTATAAACCGTTTTTGGGAAAACATCACAATCTTCTTCATTAAACTCGTCTTCCTCAATTTCATCCACTTCTTTAAAGAGAGCTTCCAGCTCATCACGGCGAGTTTCATTTTTGCGTTTATCAGCCATAATTTCAGGAAATTGAGATTCCAAAATTTCACTTTTGGGAATCAGTTCCGCATTCCAACCACTTGCCGAAACGGATTTAAGATCGGAAAGAAGTTCGTTCCAATAAGCTGCAAAAGAACCGCGGGATTTATTAATATCCAAAATACCGAGTTTAATAAAATTATCGGAAATTGTGTCAGCAAAAATGTTGTTGAGTTCAAAAAGGTTTTGTTTGGTGGGAAGTTGGTGCAGATGGTTTACATTATTTTGCCACCATTTTTCTATTGCTTTTTCGTATTCCAGATGCTTTTGTTTAATCTCTTTTGCAGAATCCAGAAACTTTTTAATATCTTCTTTCTCTTTGATGATTTCGCAAAATTGTTGGTAATTTTCTTTAAGGTCAGCGAAGAGTAGTTTTCTTATTCCTTTGTAATTTTTAAAATACGATTGCAAAGCATCAACTTCGGTAAGCGGGATTCCACCGTGCAAATGAGCGTGAACATCTTGCGGTTCGGGATCGGGAGAATTATCTACATAGCGTCTGATATTAAAATTGAAATCTTCTTTTTCCAGTTCTTCCAAAGTTACTAATCGGGAATATTTTTTTACTTCTTCTTTTTTATGGTAAATTCTACTGATTTTTTCAATATCTTCAGGTCGCAATTTATTTTGATTTTTGGCATCTTTAAATTCACGGTCAGCATTTATAAAGAGAACTTTATTACGCGAATCTGCACCTTTCTTGTTGATAACCAAAATACTGGCAGGAATCCCTGTTCCGTAAAACAGAGCCTGCGGCAAACCGATTACAGCTTCCAGAATTACTCTCTCTTTTTTTACCAGCCAATGTCGCATCTCTTTTTCTGCTCCGCTTCGGAATAAAACTCCGTGCGGCATAATTACAGCCATTCTGCCGTCATTTTTCAGAACGCTAATCATATGTTGCACAAACATAAAATCTGCTTTTTTCTTTTTCGGCATCCAATAGTTAAAGCGGTCTCGGAAGTTTTTTATTGTTCCGTAATTTTGTGAGAACGGTGGATTGGCGATCACAATATCAAATCTCTGCAACTCGCCGTTTTCAATATGTTGCGGTTTTTCAAGCGTATCACCGTTTAGAATTTCTGCATCGTAAATATCGTGGAAAAGCATATTCATTTTACACATCGACCAGGTTGTTCCGCTGAGTTCTTGTCCGCTAAAGCTCAAATTATTAGAATTTCCATAACGAGTTTCGACATAGTTTTTGGATTCGATCAGCATACCGCCAGAACCGCAAGTCGGGTCATAAATTTCTGCGTTTTCATCTGGTTGCAGAATGCGGATAAGTAGTTTCACCACTTCGTTTGGAGTGTAAAATTCACCGCCTTTTTTTCCTGCGGAATCGGCAAAATATTTCAGCAGATATTCATAAGCTGCTCCGAGCAAATCTGGAAATTCGAAGTAAGAATCTTTCAAAGTGATTTTATTGAAGTGATGGATAAAATTAATCAGGGTTGCGTCGGTGAGACTTTTTTTATTTTTTCCGATTGTTCGGTTGAAATTTATGTTTTTCAGAACGCCGACAAGTTTATCTTCGTTTACATCTTCCAGAGCTGCAAGTGCAATATTAAGTTTATCTCCAACTTCTTTTTTCAGATCTTTTATGTTTTCCCATCGAGCAATTTCCGGCACAAAATAATCATAAGCTTTAGGTTTTTCAATTTGTTCTGTTGTTGGACTTTTATCTTTTAATTCAAATGCTCTCTTTTTGCGATCTTCATCAAATTTATCGCTTAATCTCTTTAGAAACAACATCCCGAAAATGTATTCTCTATACTCGGAAGCGTCCATATTTCCACGCAATATATCGCAAGCTTTCATCAAAAAACTCTCTAACCACGAGAGTGAATATTTCTTATGTTTTGGCATTTATGTAACCTCAGATTTTATTTTTATCTTTAAAAAAATACTCGATCTTTTTGTTTATTTATTCTTATTGCCCATAATGTTTATATCCACAACAATTTTATTGTGAGCACAGTTATATAAGACAAATGTTGTATATTTTTCTTTTAGAATTCTCATTTTTATTTCCATTACTTTAATTTCTTCTTTAATATAATATATTTGTGATAAACAACCAATATGTTTCTGTTCAATATTTGTTTAATTTATTTTAAATAATTATTTTGAAATTGTCTTTATTCATTGTTGTTGATGATAAAAATTCCAACAGATCTTCTTTGATAAATAGATTGTTGCTGATTGCATTTGTTGCTTCAATCCATTTTTTGGGAGTGAGTGTAAAGCTGTTCGAGCCTGCTTCATTTTTAAAGGCATCGAATTCGATGCCTTTAAAAATTGGATTATGGAGTTGTTCCCAAAGTCCAATAAATTCAATAGTGCTTCTCGTTCTCATCCAGTTTTGGATAATGTAATTTGTTCTTTAGGAATCTCTGAATTTTGCCATATCGGTAAGAGAAATAAATTTTTCATCTTTTTCGGAATACAGAACAATTTCCAGTTCATTGACTTTTAACTTTGTTTTACTCACTTTATTTTCCTATTGTTTCATTAATTTCGTTCATCAATTTTAGAATTTCATTTTCTCTTTTTAGAATTGTTAAAACAAGTTCTTTCGGTTTTTTATATTCAAATTCATTCTTTCTGTATCTACTTTCCTTGAGGTCAAGATTATACTTTTTATGTCTTATGGGCTTAATGTTTTATCACTGCCCCGCTTCCCGAAATTTCATTTAAAACTTTGAACGAAAATCTCAACTTCGATTTACCACAAATCTTCGATACGAAATCAAGTGGGGAGTGACTTGTTATCGGTTGGATATTATAATTATTCAATTTCTCTTTTACCCAGCATTGTACCCTCTTTATATAAAATAAATAGGACAGCAGACATCAATATAACAATCCATAGAGATGATTGCATAAGAGAATTCATTTCTAAAGAATCGGGGGTTATAATATTTTTAAATCCTGTTGAATCGTTGAACAACCCATGAATAGCAACTCCAATTAATATACTACCACCAAGTCTGTTGTAGAAATAAGTAATGATAATACTCATCAAAATACAAGCTATCGTAAAAATAAAATAGAAAGGAATAAATTCAGAAAGAGGATTTACATTCATTTTTATTGGTATATGCCAAATTGACCATAAAACACCTAAAATTATACTGGATTTTAATGGGGTAAATGTTTTTTGCAGATTTGGTAAAGCAAATCCTCTCCAACCTAGTTCTTCCATCAATCCACCACTATCAAAAAATATACTACTTACAAAGATAAAAATAAATTCCCAAATCGAATACTTTGTATTAATTTTGAAAAAAGATGCACTTTCAACCTCACCGGTAATATTAAAAGCAAGAGATAATATAAAATCCAAAGATATAATTAAAAAGATAGCTTGAAACCAGATCTTCAGACCTTCTTTGGCTGATAGCTCAGGAGACCAGAATCGAAATCTTTTAAATAATTCTTTGATGCCTTTTTTTCTTTTTAAGATAAAAGATGTAATTATAGCAGCCATTGAAGCTGTTGCAGGCATTGCCAATAATATGAAAGTAAACCACACACCGCCCGTTACTTTTAAAGCAATAGGAAGTGAATAAAGAATATTTGTATTATATCCTTTACCCTCGGTGACTGTTTGGATATCCTTTCCAAAATCAGGATATTTTGTAAAAATTAAAATCGCAAAAGGTGCAATAATTATAGTAAGAAGTATTGCTATTATCCAATATACCCTCACCGGATGTCTTTGTGTAAATTCTAATAACTTTTTTTTCATAATTCCCTCCAAAATTTTACCGATAATGTTTTGCGTGCGCCACATTCTTCTTGCTTTTCTTTCAATCTGAGTACTGACACGTTTGTTAGTGGCAATTTTATTAGATTCTTTTAGAATTCTCATTTTTATTTCCATTACTTTAATTTCTTCTTTAATATAATATATTTGTGATAAACAACCAATATGTTTCGTTCAATATTTGTTTAATTTATTTTAAATAATTATTTTGAAAATGAACAATATTATTGTTATCTTACTAACTATGAAAAAAATACAAAGGAAATAGTAAATGAAGAAAGTATATAATAAAATATTAAGCATTGTAGGTAATGTAATTACTGTTAAAGCAAAAGATGTGGCAAATGAAGAATTGGCAGAGGTTTCTACAGATCGTGGCAAGACATTAGCACAAGTAATTAAAATTGAAGATGAAATTGTATCGTTGCAGGTTTTTTCCGGTAGTAAGGGAGTTGCCACAAATGATGAGGTGCGATTTTTGGGTCATCCGATGAAAGTTTCCTTTTCGGAGAATATGTTAGGAAGAATATTTGATGGAAGTGGTAACCCAAGAGATAAAGGTCCATCTTTACAAGAGAATCTTATTGAAATTGGCGGTCCTTCCGTAAATCCTGCAAAGCGAATAATTCCAAATAGAATGATCAGAACGAATATCCCGATGATTGATGTGTTTAATTCTCTCGTTGTCTCTCAAAAGTTGCCGATATTTTCTGTATCCGGTGAACCGTATAATGAACTATTAGCACGGATTGCACTGCAAGCAGAAGTTGATATGATAATTATAGGTGGTATTGGCTTAAAATATGATGAATATATGTATTTTAGAAATGAATTGGAAAAGGGTGGTGCTTTAAATCGTTCGATATTTTTTATGCATACAGCTGCCGATCCAATTGTAGAAGGATTAATGGTCCCCGATCTATGTCTCGCAGTTGCCGAAAAATTTGCGTTACAAGGAAAAGATGTCTTAGTACTTTTAACCGATATGACAAATTTTGCCGATGCGTTAAAGGAAATCGCAATCACAATGGAGCAAGTTCCGTCAAATAGAGGATATCCGGGAGATTTATATAGTCAACTTGCATCTCGTTATGAAAAAGCAGTTGATTTTGATGATGCGGGTTCAATTACAACTTTAGCAGCCACTACAATGCCGGGAGATGATGTTACTCATCCCGTTCCTGATAACACGGGTTATATTACGGAAGGGCAATTTTATCTACGCAATGGAAGAATTGAGCCATTTGGTTCATTAAGTAGATTGAAGCAACAGGTAAATAAGGATACGAGAGAAGATCATAGAGCAATTATGGATGGAATGATCCAGCTTTATGCAAATTACAAAGAAACGGAAGAAAAACGCTCTATGGGATTCAGAATGAGTGATTTGGATGAAAAATTATTAAAATACGGTGGAATGTTTGAATCTGAAATGATGGATCTGAAAGTAAATATTTCCTTAGAAGATGCTTTGGATAATGGTTGGAAAATTTTATCTGAATGTTTTAATCCCGATGAAACTAATTTTCGCAGTGAACTAATTGAAAAATTTTGGCCAAAAGAAGAAAAACATAGCAACGAACCCTAGTGAAATAAAGAAAAGAGGATTTCACGGGGCAAACAAAAACCAACAAAAACGAACTAATAAAATAATTATGGTAGAAATATTTCACACAAAAACACAAAGTAATTTATAATTAATATATTAATAGATCATGCCAAAAGTTAAATTAACAAAAAACGAATTAAAAAAACAAAAAGAATCGTTAAAACGATTTACAAGGTATTTACCAACTTTAGAATTGAAAAAGCAGCAGTTATTGGTGGAAGTTAGAAATACACAAAGAGAAGTTCGTGAAATTGAAAGCGAAATCAAAAAATTAGAAAATGATGTTGATAAGTGGATTGATGTATTTGGTGAAGATGTTGGCATTCAGGATTTATTTGAAATAAAAGAAGTGAATACTACCACAGATAATATTGCCGGAATAGATGTACCAATATTTAAGGATTTAAATATCGAGACAGAGGAATATGATCTTATGAAATATCCGTTATGGGTTGATTTTGGTTTAGAAGCGATTAAAAAGATCATAAAATTGAAAACAAAAATTGATATTTTGCATGAACAACAGGATATTTTGGAAAGTGAATTGAGAATAACTATTCAGAGAATAAATTTATTTGATAAAATAAAAATTCCTGAATCGCGTGATAATATAAGAAAAATTCGCATATTTTTAGGCGATCAACAGACGGCCGCGGTAGTTATAGGTAAAATATCAAAGTCAAAATTGGAAAAGAAAAGAATTGCTGAGATTAATAATGCCGGATAATAAAAATAGAAATCGGATGAAGAGAATATAATGATTGCTGAAATGTCAAAATTTACACTATTGGTGATAAAATCAAATATTGATGATACCATCAAAAAATTACGAAAACTTGGTGTGATTCATATTAAGGAGATCCAAAAACCCGTTTCTGAAGATATTGATAAATTAAAATCCGATTTTAAGGATACAGAATCGGTAATTAATATTCTTATAAATAAAGATGTAAAAAAACAAAAAAATGATAAAGATGTTAAGCCAATAATTGAAGATGTAATCAAGTTAGAGAAGGAAAAAAAGGAATTAATTTCTAAAGAAAATGAATTAGAAGAGATCAAGAATTGGTATGAAAATTGGGGAATAATTTCATTAAAAGATATAGAAGCAATTAAAAATTCCGGTTACAATATTAAGTTATTTTCACAACCTGTTTCGTATTTAAAAACAATTGACATTG
>JAUVLE010000129.1 GCA_030595905.1 Candidatus Cloacimonadota bacterium
CACCCTGGTATATCAAGCAGCTTCGAGACCACGAAGGAGTAGAATTCAATATTCCTGAAAAGCATATAGACCTCTGTCAGGACAATCCAAGGTCTGCACTTTATCCCAAACAGGTTGGAAAAGATACTCATCTGAAAATTAAGGGTGTTTTACCGGGTGATGAATTCATAGTTACTTTCAAACGCGGAGAAGTGCTCTATGTAAAGGATCTGGCTGTTATCCAGATAATAAAAGATAATTATGGTAAACGTCCCATTTATTTTGCTGTTACAGCTCCCGATGCAACCGGGTTCGGTGAACATCTTCGCAATGAAGGAATGGTGGATAGACTCGTTCCTACAAAAGGAAAAGACCAATTCGATCTGGAAAGACTGATAACCAATATCGATTCTGTTTATTCTTATCGCGGAATTACGGATGACACGATTTACAAAGATGAAAATATGAGACGGCTTTTGAACAATTATGGTGCTGCTTTTATAAGAACTTCCTCGTATGCTCATTCAATAAAAGATTATGGAAATGCAATAAAATATATGGAAAAGGCAATCGAGTTCATCGAACAGAAAAGCAGGTTTTACAAAGGACTTTCCCAGCTTTACCTCGAAGCCGGATTCTTTTTGTTGGAAAAAGATATGATAGAAGAAGGATTCAAACATATTGAAAATGCCATATTTTATAATCGTACAAATCCCAATATAGTGCAGGCAATTTTTCAGGCATCCGTATTTACAGAAGAATACGATACGGGTATCAAACTCCTTAACAAGATCAAACCATTTCAGGATTCTTCTCAAGTGCAGATGTTCATAACAAGGTTAGAAAAAAAACGACCGTAGAACGCTGAGTTTAAAACTTAATTCACGGTCGGGTTGAAAATGAAAACCGAAATATTTATTAAAGGAGCCAAGGAACACAATCTCAAAAATATAAACGTACGGATTCCAAGAAACAAGCTGATAGTAATAACCGGTGTTTCCGGTTCAGGAAAATCATCACTTGCGTTTGATACACTATATGCAGAAGGACAGCGGAGATACGTGGAATCACTATCTGCCTATGCCCGTCAATTTCTTGGTCAGATGGAAAAACCGAAAGTCGATTATATCGAAGGGCTTTCTCCTGCCATATCCATCGAGCAGAAAGCTGCCAGCAAAAATCCCCGTTCAACCGTGGGAACGGTTACAGAGATCTATGATTACATGAGAATACTTTTTGCACGAATCGGGAAACAGCATTGCTATGAATGTGGTGGTTTAGTAGGTTCGCAATCTGTTGACCAGCTTGTAGATCAAATCCTTAAAAATCCCGAAAATAAAAGGATCCAGATATTAGCGCCTATAGTTCAAAACAGGAAAGGCGAGCATAAAGAAGAATTGGATGAAGCTCGTAATGAAGGTTTTGTTCGTGTAAAGATCAATGGTTTGATGCGTGATCTCTCCGAAGATATTAAGCTGGATAAAAAAAGCAAACACACCATCGATATCGTTATCGACAGACTCGTCCTGAAGAAAAATATCCGTTCCAGACTAACAGATTCTGTGGAAACTGCTCTCCGGCTTACAGATGGTTTTATAAAGATCGATTACATCGATGATAATAGAACCGAAAATCTTTCCGAAGCAAATTCCTGTCCTAAATGCGGAATTGGATATCCTGAGCTTACACCGCAGCATTTCTCTTTTAACAGTCCGATAGGGATGTGCAAGAGCTGCAACGGATTGGGTACAAAAATGGAATTCGATCCTGAACTTATTATTCCTGATACATCGCTCTCTATAATGCAGGGAGCAGTAACGCACTGGGGAATTCTGAATAAAAAAAGAACAAGCTGGCAGCTAAAAAAACTTCGTGCGATAGCAAGTGAATATAACTTCACACTTAATACGCCCTGGAAAGAACTTCCGGCAAGTGTACGTGACCTTTTATTATATGGCTCATCGGGCCGCAGAATAAAATTTGAATGGAAATCATATAACAGTTCGGGAACTTTCTTTTCACGGTATGATGGCATCATTCCCACATTACAGCGAAGAATGAACGAAACAAGCTCCGAATATATGAGAAAATACTATCTTCAATTCATCAGCAATAAACTCTGCCCGGATTGTAATGGAAAAAAACTTGGAAAAGAGAGTCTTGCCGTGAAGGTTGGCGGGAAATCGATCGATGAAATAACCCGTATGCCAATTTCCGATGCTATCGATTTCTTTGATAACCTAAAGCTTACGGGAAACGATAAAATAATTGCCGAAGAAGTATTAAAAGAAATAAAAAATCGTTTTTCATTTCTGGTGAATGTAGGTCTTCACTATCTTACTCTGGATAGAAAGGCACCCACTCTTTCCGGTGGAGAATCACAGAGGATCCGGCTGGCAAGTCAGATCGGAAGCAGCCTGGTGGGAGTGATGTATATCCTGGATGAACCCAGCATCGGACTTCATCAACGTGATAACAAAAGATTAATTAATATGCTGCTTCATTTACGAGACCTTGGCAACACGGTGATCGTGGTGGAACACGATGAGGGAATGATCCGTACTGCCGATCAGATATTGGATTTTGGTCCTCGTGCCGGTATTTTCGGCGGAGAGATCGTTTTCCAGGGAAATATGGAGAATATCCTGAAATCCCGGAAATCTCTCACGGGAAAATACCTTTCAAAAAAGCTTTCCATCGATCTCCCGAAACAAAGACTAAAACCCGATCTGCGGAAATTAGTTATTAAAGGCGCTTCCCAGAATAATTTAAAGAATATCGATGTGGAAATTCCTGTTGGCTTGTTCACATGCATCACAGGCGTTTCCGGTTCCGGCAAAAGTTCGCTGATAAACCAGATAGTATATCCGGCAATGGCTGGAAGGTTGAACCACTCAAGTATCAAACAGGGAAATTTTGAAAAATTGACGGGTTTTGAGCATTTTGATAAAGTCATAAATATAGATCAGCAGCCGATTGGCAGAACACCTCGTTCTAATCCTGCAACATACATCAAACTCTTCGATCCGATCCGGGATCTTTTTGCCCGGCTTCCTGCTTCCAAATTGCGCGGATATAAACCGGGAAGATTTTCTTTCAACGTGAAAGGCGGAAGATGCGAAGCCTGTGGCGGAGCCGGAGTAAGACAGATAGAAATGCATTTCCTGCCGGATATCTTTGTGACGTGCGAAGTGTGCAAAGGCAAAAGATATAACAAAGAAACCCTTGCCGTTAAATTCAAAGGAAAGAACATTGCAGAAGTACTCGACCTCGATGTGCAGGAAGCTCTGGCAATATTTGAAAATGTTCCAAAGATAGCAAAAAAACTTCAAACTCTCTATGAAGTCGGACTGGAATATATCAAACTTGGTCAGGCTTCCACAACTCTTTCCGGCGGAGAAGCACAGAGGATCAAGCTTTCGCGTGAACTCAGTAAAACCAGCACCGGAAAAACACTTTATATCCTGGATGAACCGACCACAGGTCTTCATTTTGATGATATAAAAAAACTGCTAAATGTACTTCAAAGGCTGGTCTCGATGGGCAATACGATAATCGTTATCGAACATAATCTCGATGTAATAAAATGTGCGGACTATATTATCGATCTGGGTCCGGAAGGTGGAGATGAAGGCGGAAAAGTAGTTGCTATCGGAACACCGGAAGAAATTGTTGACAACAAGAAATCTTATACAGGAAAGTTTTTGAGGAAAGTGTTAAGTTGATGTTATGCTTGTTTTCAAATTTCCCGATATTTAAGCTTTGCGTTCCAAAGAAAAACTTGGGAACGAGATGAAATGGAAGAAGTTGACATATTTTATTACATTTACAAATAAGTAGTTTGTTAATGTAGGAGGACTGAAGATGAAAAATAAGGAGTTTATTAAATTATCAATTAATCAAAACCTACCGAAATTGAAGAAAGAATTCAAAATTAAAGATCTAAAATTATTCGGCTCTTATGTAAATAATGAAGAAACAGAAAAAAGTGATATAGATATTTTAGTCAGTTTTAATGAAATTATTGATCTAATCCAATTTATCAAACTCCAGAATTATCTATCAGATTTATTAAATATAAAAGTGGATCTGGTTATGGAAAGTGCATTAAAAAATAGAATTAGAAAAAGTGTTTTACAAGAGGCAGAATTAATATGAATAGAGATTATAAATTATACCTTGAAGATATTTTAGATTCAACAAAAAAAATTGAAAAATACGTTATTAATTTATCTTTAGAAGATTTTACTAATGATGAAAAGACAGTGGATGCAGTAATTCGCAATTTTGAAATAATTGGTGAAGCATCAAAAAATATTCCTGATGAAATCCAAGAAAAATACAATGACATACCTTGGCGCGAAATGAATGGAATGCGAAATATTTTGATCCATGATTATTTTGGTGTAGACTATAATGTAATTTATAAAACAATAAAAGAATTTCTTCCGGATTTGAAGAAGAAAATTCAGGAAATATTATGAAATTAAAAGCATGCATCATTGAACTGTTCGGAAAACAACAATTCTCAATTTCCGATTTTGCAACCTTTAACGAATTTAAAATAGCATTAAATTCAGGTGATATCCGTGCGGCAGAATTCATTGATGAAGAATGGCGAACCAACGATTGGGTTAAGAAAGGTATTCTTACTGGCTTCAGGATGGGAAAGATAGTTAATATGGGTGTTTTCAAAGATAAAGATACTTTCCAGATTCAGGACTTCCAAAATAGAGATGATATCCGTCTTGTTCCGGGTGGTTCATCTGTTCGGGATGGAGCATATATCGGCAGTAATGTGGTGATGATGCCGCCAATGTACATAAACGTGGGAGCTTATGTAGATGAAGGTACAATGATAGATTCTCATGCCCTGGTAGGAACCTGCGCTCAGGTAGGAAAGAACGTTCATCTTTCTGCAGCATCGCAACTGGGCGGCGTACTGGAACCCATTGGAGCAAATCCGGTCATCATCGAGGATAACGTTTTCATCGGGGGGAATTGCGGCATCTATGAAGGAGTGATCGTAAAAACAAAAGCAATCATCGCCGCAGGAGTGATATTGACTTCGGGTACTCCCGTCTATGATGCTGTGAACGATTGCTTCCTGGAAAGAAAAGAAGGGGAACCTGTGATAATCCCGGAAAGAGCAGTTGTAGTTGCCGGGTCAAGACCCTTGAAAACAAACCCGGATTTTTCAATTTATTGCCCGATAATCATCAAATACCGCGACCAAAAAAGCGATCTATCCGTAACAATGGAAGAAGAATTGCGATAAGATCATTATGAATTATTTTGCAGAAAGGATCAAGTCGATCCGGAAGTCTGATATCAGAAAGATATTTGATTCCGCACCTGCCGGATCAATAAATCTCGGACTGGGAGAGATCCAGTTTCCCACACCCAAATCAATAACCGAATATGCAAAAGAGATCATCGATAAAGGAAATATTCCATACACTCCGAATGCAGGTCTGATCGAACTTCGTGAAGCAGTTGCAGATTATTATTACACGGATTTTTGTGATAATGTGTGCATTACTGTTGGTGCCGAAGAAGCACTTTTCACAACCCTTTTCTGCTATTTAAATCCCGGCGATGAAGTGATGCTGGCAAACCCAACTTTTCTGGCATATAAAACCATCATCGAAATGGTTGGTGGTAAACCTGTATATTTTGATCTCGATCCGGATAATGAATTTAAATTGATCAAGAAATCGTTCATAAAAAAAATAACTTCAAAAACAAAAATGGTAATATTAAATAACCCGTCGAATCCTCTTGGCATCAGGTTTGAAGCAGATGAGATCGGTTTTATAATAAAGAAATGTATAGAAGAAAATATTCTGATACTGGTCGATGAGGTTTACCGTGAACTTTTCCTTGAAAAACGACCGGACTCTTTCATGGAATTTGACGGAGATATTATTGTTGTTTCATCTCTTTCCAAATCTCATTGCATGACCGGCTGGAGACTTGGCTGGGCTATTTCAAAAAAATCAGAACTGATCGAACCCATTATAAATATTCATCAGTTTATATGCACATGTGCTCCTTTTATTTCACAGAAAGCGGCAATAAAAGCACTATCGGAAGAAGGATTTGCAGAAAAAGAAAAAATAAGAAAAAAGCTTGTTTCTAACAGGAAGTCAGCAGTTGAATTCATTGAAGAAAATATTCCAGATGCAAAAATCCTTTCAAACAGCTCTTCCCCATATCTTTTTATCAATTTTAATGTCGATGATATATTGCTTACAAACGATCTGCTTAAAGAAGGCGTGATAGTTATTTCCGGAAGTGCATTTGGTTCAAATGGCAAAAACTGGATACGCATAAGTTATGCTGTAGAAAAAAATATGCTTATAAAAGGGCTTAAGGCTATCAGAGATCATTTAAATCGGGAACAATGATAAATGAAAAAATTATTATTTTTTATCGGAATCATATTATTTGTAATCAATTGCTTTGCAGATGATGTAATCCGTAATCTTGAAAGTCAATTAGAAGAAGTTTCCGGAAAAGAAAAAATCGATATTTTGATAAAATTATCGAATCAATATAAAAAAATATCATCAAAAAAATCGATCTATTATGGAAAAGAAGCAATTGAACTTTCCAGAGAGATCTATGATCCACAGGAAGAGGCTGTAGCTTTATATAACCTTGGAAAAATATATAAGGAATTTGGAAATTACGAAAAGTCCTTAGAATATTTGCACGCATCATTAGAAATAGATGATAAGAGATTAGAGAACATTATTACGGAAAGTCTCCTGGAATATGCTAAAATGTACTCTTCTGCAGGATATAATGAAAAAGCCGAAGAGTATTTTAAAAAATATACCACAAAGAAAGATACGTTAATTCTGGACCTTCAGAAACGAATTCAAGATGAAAGAAAAAATAAGGACATGAATATCTCCCGGAAAAATAGAAAAATTTATGAATTAAGGAAAAAAGAGAAGGTAAGAAAAGATGAAATAGATGAATTGGAAAAAAATAAAGCTATCCAGGAATTAAAAATAAAACACGCCAGAAATGAAACCGAAAAGAAAAGAAGAGAGATCATAATACTGGAAAGAGACAAGGCAATTAAGGAACTGGAAATCACCAAACAGAAAAATATCAAAAGCTTGTTTTTTATAGTTTCAATTTTAATATTGATGTTAGCTTTTATGTTGTATAATCGTTATCGATCAAATTTAAGATCTCATAAAAGATTAGAAAAAGCTCATTCCAAAATCGTTCAAATGAATAAAAAACTAAATGAAATTGCGAGAATCGATCCCTTAACAAAACTTTCCAATAGAAGAGATATCATTGAAAAGATCGAACATGAAAAGAAACGATTTGAAAGAAATAATAAACCTTTCGTCCTGGTTATGTGCGATATCGATAATTTTAAATCTGTAAATGACAGATATGGACACGATTGCGGAGACTATGTTCTTATTTTGGTATCAGCAACAATGAAGAAAATGATAAGGAAACAAGATACGGTTGGTAGATGGGGTGGCGAAGAATTTCTCTTCTTATTACCGGAGACAAACCTGGATGGAGGAAAATTAATTTCGGAAAAAGTGAGAAAGAAAATTGAAAATGTAAAATTCGATTTCAATAATGTTATAATACCCGTTACGCTTACGTTCGGAGTTAGTGTCTTCAATAAATTTACAGATATTGACCTTTGTATAAAAAAAGCTGATAAAGCATTATATGTTGGGAAAGAAAGTGGGAAAAATTGTGTTATCCTTGAAAAAGAAAACGATAGTAACTGATCTTATTAATTAATTTTCTCAAATAAATATTTATTCAGTTTATTATAAAATGAGAAATAAATAAAATATAAATTGACTAAAGATAGTGTTAGTAATATTTTTTAACTAAGAGGATATTAGATATGAAGAAAGTTAATATATCTTTGATTATTTTGTTTTTTGTTATTAGTTTACATTCTTACAGTAAAATAGATAGTCTTGAAAGCAAATTGAAAATCTGCGTAGCAGAAGAAAAGATCAAAGTATTAAATGAACTTTCAAGATCATATTGGTATATTTTACCGGAGAAAAGTGTTGTATATGGTAAAAAAGCTTATCTTAGTGCAATAGAATTTAATGATGTAAACCAGGAAGATATTGCTTGCAGAAACATCGCAACTGCTTACACCATACTCAAGAATTACGATCAATCTATTAGTTACTGGTTAAAAT
>JAUVLE010000003.1 GCA_030595905.1 Candidatus Cloacimonadota bacterium
GAGGTTCGGCAAAATTGAAAGTGTGCCTTTATGTGTCAAGCGCAAATTATCTTTTTTTCAAAAAAAAAACAAAGGTAGTATTCTTATAGAAAAAACCTGCTGTCAATTCTTGAAATTATCCGCTTTTTAAAAACGAATTCAGACCATACTTTCAACGTTTCCAGCGACATCCTTATTTTTGCATTTTTTGTGAAAGAACCGGCATGCGGAGACAATAATACATTTTCTTTTTTTGCAAAATTTTGTGCTTTCCATGGTTCTTGACTAAAGACATCAGATGCAAACCCAAGAATTTTTCCGGATAATAAGCCGGATTCAATAATGCTTTCATCTACAATCCCGCCCCGAGCTGTATTGATCAACCATATAGATTCATGCAATTCCTGTAAAATCGAAACGGAAAAATAATGTTGAGTTTCCTTTGTGAGCGGACAATGAAATGTTACCAGGTTACACCATTCGATTCCTTCTTTATAGGAGATCTTTTCAACGCCTCTCTCCTTCCATTCGGAAACAGAAAGATATGGATCGATTCCTTTAACTTCCGCTCCAAGAAATTGTAAAGCTCCGGCAACCCTGGAGCCAACTCTTCCCACACCCACGATTAAAACTTTCAGATCAGGAATTTCCCAATTTGCCGGAAAATCCTTGCTCCAGTCTTCTTTCAAAACCATTTCTTTACACTTCTGATGTTGTTTGATAAGCGCAAAGATGAAAGACAAAGTGTGCTCATAAGCGGAAAAAGCATTAGCTTCGGGAGTATTGCAGACAACGATATTTCTCTTCTCAGCTTCCGGAATATCTATATTATCAAAACCACTACCGGCTCGTATTATCATCTTCAGATCGGGAAATTTTCGGAAATATTCTTTATTAAAATTTGTTTTTGTGCGAATTATTATTATTTCAACTTTATCCTGATTGCCTTCAGTATCTTCCAGAAAATAACTTTCCCAGTTCTTTTCCTTTATTTTCTGCCAAAAAAGTTTCGGCATTGATTCCATTACATATGTTTTCAAAATTAATTACCTCATTTAATCTAAAGGAATTTTTTATGACTATTGTACTTTGCTCTGATTAATTTTTTTTTAATAAGATTCTTCTTCATTATTATAATACTATCCATATACTGCATAAAATCAAAAAAAAATAACTACTTAGTTAATCAAGGAAAAAATGTTTGACAGATTATATATTCCAATAATTTATCTCTAATGGAATTAGGTATTATGATTTTTTTAATAAAAATAGTAACTGAATTTAACTATCGAAAAATGAGGAATAGTGCTGCACATCTTGATATGCAACACACTAAAGAACAAGCAGAAAATGCAGTTGCTTTTGTAAAAAGTTTAATTCAAAGGAACAGCTAAAAAGGCGCTGAAGCCGACCATTTCCCGCGCCGCTTCGCTCTGCGGAAAATGGCGATTTAGCTTCATCGTTGGCTGAGAAGATAAAATGAGAAAATATCAACTACCGGGTTTGTTGGCTAAATTTGTAAATCAAAAAGTATATGAGCAGTGGCTACATCGAAAAGCTGTTGCTCATGTTCGTCGGGACAGAAATCGTGGGAACAAGACAGCAACATACGAGAAATACAAAATCGCTATTCATAAAGCAGTATGTGATTCAGATGGCAAGGACGCCTATACAAACGAAGAACTGAATTGGTTGCTGCTCAGTAAGTACGACAACGAAAAATCCAAAAAAGGCGGAAGAAATTACAAAAAGCAATTTGCATTGTTGCCTTCTGTTGACCATGTTGGGAATGGCACAGGTCCAGCAGACTTCAAAATTTGCGCGTGGCGCACAAATGGCGCAAAGAACGATTTATCATACGAGGAATTTTTGGATTTATGTGAAAAAGTTGTTGTATCAGCTAATCGCTGCGGCTGAAGAGCGACGTTCTAAAGAATAATCATATCTATTTAATTCCATTACCAGTGTTTTCATTTAATAAAATTCATCTGCAAATATTCATTTTTATATTTCACATAATTTTTTGAAGAGGTATATATATTTTCAACCTCTTTATCGGAAAGTTTTCTCACCACTTTTGCAGGAGTTCCCATGATCAGGCTTCGGGAAGGAAACTTCTTATTCTGGGTAACCACTACTCCTGCTGCAACAATTGATTCATTCCCGATCTCCGATCCATCAAGCAAAGTTGCACTCATTCCGATCAGGCAGGCATTCCCGATCCGACATCCGTGAAGCATAACTTTATGACCAATCGTTACATCACTTCCAATAATGGCAGGAAAACCTCCTTCGATATCATCATTTTCGGAATGCGTAACATGGATCACGCTGAGGTCTTGAATGTTCGTGCGGTTACCTATTTTGATATAGTGAACATCTCCCCTGAGCACAACGCCAAACCAGACGGAGCAATCATTACCAATTTCACAGCGGCCGATAACATCTGCCGTAGGTGCTATCCATGTGTTCTTTCCAATTTTGGGAACATGATCTTTGAAATTCGAAATCATGATATTATCCTTTTATTTTATCAAATGTTTTAAAGTGTATTTTGGCAACTTCTCTCAATTTCTCTTTTCCGAATTTGGTTGCAAAATCATTCGCTGTTTTCACAACCTTATCCGAAGCACCTTTTGGGAATTTCATTCCATATTTTTCCGACATTTCATCCATTCTTTTCAGGAAGATATAACGCGCAATAATAGAAGCCGAAGCAACCGCCGGATCTTCTTCTGCCTTTATCTTATTCTGTAATTCTATGTTCTTCAAATCTTTCAAAGAAGAAAGCAAAACCCTGTCACCTGCAAATTTGTCCACAACAGCTCCTTCAAATTTATGTTTCTTTTTCAGGTTCAGAATTATCCTGCCATGCATCCAGGCAAGCAGTTCATTCAGCTTCTTATTCTGCTGACGAAATTTTGCGTAAAGTTCATTATACTTGGAAGGGAACAGACACAAGACCTCGATATTATCAAAGAAACAGGCATACAATCTTTTCGCCATTTTCCTGATCTCCGCATCATTAAGAAGTTTGGAATCTTTCACACCGATCTTCTTCAATTCCGGAAGCATTCCTTCATTTGCAATAAACCCGCAGACAACAAGCGGTCCGAAGAAATCTCCTTTCCCCGATTCATCGGTTCCAGCCCAGATCTTCCATTTGTGAAAAGAAGATGCAGTTTCAATTTCCATTTTAAGAAGCTTTCGCATCAACGGGCGAAGTTTATTGTTCGGAGAACCACCGATAACTGTGGAAATACCCTTCTTCTTAGAAAAATAGATATTAACGGAAATTTTCTGATCTTGCCTGCAAAACTTCAGTTGAACACCAAAATTGATCTCACGTTCATCTTCGAGGATCAATCCTGCATTTTCGGCTTTTCCTAAAAATTCCGTAACAAAATCAACTAATTCTTTTCCCATTTATCCTCAATTACTGCATTTCCGAAAACCACATCGATGTTCAATTTCAGATGGTTTTCACCTTCCACATAACTTTTGGTCTTGTATGTGCGATCACCAAAGAAACTAACGTTTCCCTTTGGCAGTTTGCTTTCTGCAAAGACAGTGCTGACCTTTATCAATGTGGGAATTTCCGGGTTGATGAGAATATATCCCGAACCAAAAATAATATTCACTTCCATAACTGCTCCGCTTTCGGAAATATCAATATCCGTCAGGTCGATCGTGCTTTTCCCAAAAATGATATTATACTCATTTCCAGCTTCCTTCGATTCGATCTTTGATTCACTGAAAATAACAGTATTTCCACTCGAACCCAGGAAAGATCCACCGAAAAGTAATTTTAAGCCCCAATAAATTATGAGCAGAGCAAATACCATCCTGAACAGGGGAATATCTATTTTGAATACTGCTTTTAAGATGATCGTTAATCCAAGCAGAACTAACAGAATGCCCCAGAATAATCCTCCAAATAAAAAATGCATCTTCACCGTTCCTCCTTCTTTATTTTTTCGAATATTATATCTATCCTTTCTTTGATCTTCTCGAATGTTTCGCGATAATAAAATATCTCCATTCCATAAGGATCATCGATGTCAGATTTGAATCCGGCATATTCCGACAGCGTAAAGACTTTGTTCTCTGCATTTGGAAAATAATCCAGAAGATGCCATTTATGCTGCTTTGTCATCGTTAGAATCAGCCAGCTATCGGAGATCAATTCTTTATTTATCTGTGTGGATAAATGACAGGAAGCATCTATCCCGATCTCTTTGAGAACTTCCCTGGAATTCTCCGATATTTCAAAACCGCTGTCAAAGAAGCCGGCAGATCTAACAGAAAAAGCAAGATCGTTCTTTTTAATTGATCCTTTCAGATAATATTCCGCCATTGGACTTCGGCAGATATTTGCCGTGCAAACGAAAAGAATCTGTGGTTTTTGGAATGAACTTGCAATTTTTTCAAATGGTATATTTCCATCCCGAATGCAGGAAATGTTTTTTCCGGAAGCATCGATAAGAGTCGAAGGTTTTGAACTTTGAGCTGTAATGTTATCCGGCAGTATTCCAAAATCGAACCAATCGCTTTTTCTTGTTAAAATACTTTCTAAATGTGTTTGTGGAGTTTCTCCCTCAATATTGATACTGGTACTTATTATCGGTGTATCGATTTTCTTCAGGAACTTTCGGATGACCGGACAGGATGGAATCCTGAATGCAGCTTTTCCGTTATGAGAAACCAACCTGAATTTATCCTGCGGGTCTTTCAGGATCATCGATACTTCTCCGGGCCAGTATTGCTGGAATAATCTTTTTATTTGTGGGGAATATTCGATGTTGAACTTATCTAACCATTCTATTTCCGGGATAAGGATAATGAAACCTTTTCCGGAAATCCTTTTTTTGAGAGAATTAATTTTTTTTATTGCAGATTCGCTGAAAGCATCGCAGCCAATACCGAACATATTGCCTGTGTGATGCATGAAAACTGCATCTTCAAAATATTTTACTCTTGATACTTTATCGTAAATCTTCATTCTAAATCAACTCTAATTTTCATTTCCATTATTACATTGATATTACTCTACAAAAGAAAAAAACATTGGTTTCTTTGCAAGATTTTTTAAATTTGACAGATATAACTTCTTCTCTATTTTTTCCGATGCTCTACAAAATGCAGTTAAGATAAATTGATATACTCCGTTGTGAAGTAGAGCCACAAAGGATATGTTTGTATTAAGGTAAAAGAAATAATAATGAAGGAGTTAATAAAAAATGCTCTTAATATTGAATAGGATCGTCGATACTGAAAAAAAGAAAAAATATGATCTTATTTTCTCAGAAATATTTAATGATCTAAAATGTAATTCTGAAATAATTTACCCTGAAGATGAAATATCCGATTCCAAATTTTCAAGGTTCAGTCATCTTTTAATAACCGGATCAGAACTTTTTGCATCACAGGAAAACAAAGATGATGGGAAAATATTTAGGGTTATCCGTCATTTTCTGGATAATAATAAATCTATTCTGGGAATCTGTTATGGTCATCAAATGCTGGCAAAGACCATTCTGGGGAATACAGGCTGCCGGAAAGCAGCAAAACCCGAGTTCGGCTGGAAAAAAGTTCAACTTGCATCTAATTCTCTTTTTGAAGGAATAAAAAATCCGGTTTTTTATGAATCGCATTACGAGGAAGTTTGCAGCCTGACGGATGATTTCAGGATAATCGCCTATAATAATGATTGTCCTATTCAGGCATTTCAATATAAAGATCATCCTGTCTGGGGTGTTCAGTTTCACCCGGAAGTCAATTATGAAACGGGGGAATCTGCCTTTCGGCAACGATTGTTAGAAAAGCATGAGCTTAAAAATTATTTCAGGAATGAGTTGGAAAAACCTCAACAGATCGAACAGAATTTTAAAATTTTCAGGAATTTTGTTAAAGATTAAAGGGTTCTATAAAAATCTGAGATTGTCATTGCGAGGTTTAATTTCTCGTATCAAAGTCGGACAAAGCATTCCATCATTCCAGGTAAAGCAGTGGATTTATGGGTGCTCCTCTTTTACGAAGTTCAAAGTGAACACATGGATATTCTACCGATCCTGTTTTCCCGGACAGAGCTATCATCTGGTTCTTTAATATTTTTTCTCCCTTTGAAACAAGCAAAGTGCTGTTGTGAGAATAAAGAGTATGAAACCCGTTCTGATGATCTATAATAATTAGTTTTCCTGCACCATTATACCATTCGGCAAAAGCTACCACTCCATCTTCAACTGCAACTATCCCCGACCCTTCCTCGGCAGAAATATCAATTCCATTATTGAAAGTGCTTACTTTATATTCTTCACTTTTATGCTCTCCATATCCTCGAATTATACTGCCTTTGATGGGCCAGATCAGTTTAGGAGAAGAAAATTTATAGGTGAAATGTTCGGTCATAATATCCGACTGCAGCTTGGTAATAAGTTCGTCGATTGCAGCAGCTTCTGCTTCCAATTGTTTTTTTCTTTCATTCGCTGCCTGTTGTTCTTTATCAAGTTTTGTAATGCTTCCTTCCAAAGAACCGATCTGCTTTGAATATTTCCTGCTCTTCTTTTTTGTAAGTATGCGTGACCAGATAAGGTCTTCATATTTCCTGTTCTTCTTTTTCTTATCTTTCTCAAGGTCTGTTTTTTGTCCTTTAGCAGTATTGATCATATCTGCCGTTCCCAGGATCAACGATGCAAGCAGGCGACTGTCTATTTTTTTTTCTGGAAAAATAATGCTTTGATAGTGGATAACGGCAAGTTCATAAAATCCTTTCTGACAGAGTATATTCAAACCTTCAAGTTGTTTACCGGCTTCTTCCAATTCTTTGATTGTTATATCGAGTTTTTTCCTGGTTTCACTTTCAGATTTTTTTAATCCTTTTATTTTCTTATCGGTTTGTTTTTTCTTTTTTTGTGTACTTTGCAGGTCTGCTTCTTTCTTTTTTTTCTGTTCTTCTTTTTCCTTTATCAATTGTTGTTCTTTAGTGATCTTTTCGTTCAATTTATCCAACTGCTTTTTCTTCTCATCCAGACTCTGAGAAAAAGCCTGATAAGAAATTGAAAGCATTAAGAATATTACTATTATCTTTTTCATTTTCATTCAACCCGCTCAAGAGGGAGATTCTATAAGATCGTTAATTATGTCAAGTTGTTCGGAAAGTAAGAAAAAGCCCCGACAATCGTCGAGGCTTAATAATTCAGTTTATTATTATTTCATATCACCAGAGGACTGGTGAACCACATTATTTCATCAGGATCATTTTCCTGGTGCTTGTATATCTTCCATCTGATCTCATTTTGTAGAAATAGATTCCGCTTGAAACACTATTGCCGTTATCATCGGTTCCGTTCCATACAACTTGATGTTCTCCTGCTGTCATTTTTTTATTTGCCAGTGTTTTGATCTTCTGACCTTTGATATTATAGATGCTGATCTCGATGTTAGCAGTGTTTCCCGTTGTGAACATTATGGTTGTTTCAGGACTGCGTCCGGCTCCGGCACCTGACGGATTGAACGGGTTGGGATAGTTACTTACAAGTTGATCTACGAATGAGGGTATATTATTTTCGTTAGAACCGGCAGGAGACTGAGAATATGCAATACCTTTTATACAGAAATTAAAATTGTGATTTGAAAGGGGAAGCCAACTGCTTGTTCGAATATACGCTCCTTTTCCTTCCACTTGCGGACCATCATCATGATATGCAGCAGGAATGGCACCTGATAATGAGTGGAGTCTGTATCCAATGTAATATTCAGCATCGGTATCTATCAGTGCAAAATCTTCCAAAATAACTTCTACCCATTCACCATCAACGAAATCAACAATTTGTTTTTCGGAAATAAGAACTTCTCCTTTCCATAGTTGTCCAAAAAGTTCTCCATCTGCAGGATTGAATGGCGCAATGAATCTTACTTTAGAGAAAAAATCGTTAGAAAGATTTGCGATATCTTCTTCGGCCACACGAATACCACAACTCATATTTTGAATAATTTGAATTGTTCCGGTAGGATCTCCTGCAAAATGCTTTATATGTTCATACTGATATTCTTCCAATGCAAAATCGATCTCTTGATTCGTTGCCGTGATCTCAACAACAGCACTATCGAAATAATTTTCCGAAGAACTTGCAGTAGCTGTGAATGTGCCCGGAAGAACACCGGCTATGGTATAATCACCGGAAGCATCAGCAAGTCCGGAAGTTTCCAATATATCGTCCTGGTAAAAATTTATATGGGTATTTTCGGGACTAATGGAAGCCGTCACGGTTCCGGTAATATCTTCATAATCATCAAGGTAAAAAATCAAAGTATGACTTGCTTCGGTCAGTTCAACTTCAAACGATTTATAGAAGTAACCTCCACCCGCTAATTCGATGATCGCTGTTGCCTGATAAGTTCCCTCGATTACATAAGGTATTTCATATTGTCCGTTCGCATTAGAAACATAGCATTCATAGAATCTAGGTCCATCCAGAGTTATGTATGTTTCTGTTAGAGGGGCACCGTCTCCAATAACCTGACCTACCACTGTGAATGGCTCGGGACCACCTTCAATATTTATTACAGCTCTCGATATAACATTAAAACCGGAAGGCATTCCACCCGGAAGTATGTACCAGCCATCTTGACTCCCACCCCATCCAAGATTTAAATGATAGGTGTTGTTAGTTTGATTGTAACCATCACAAATAATAGCATGACCATAAGGAGAACCGGATTCTATTACTCCGAGAAGAACCGGTTTCGCAGTCATCATATTGTTTTTGAGATTATTATAAAATGTTGCATTTATATTAGTAACCAGAGTAGCTGTATCATAATCGAATTTATATATCAGCGCATAGGGAACATCTCCTGTGTAGGCTCCGGAACCATTGGAAGAATAACCCATTTCCACAGAACCACCTGCTGCAAAATTCAGGGCAGCTATCATATCGTTTGTTAGAGGTTCCTGGTTTTCATAAGCTGTTTTCAGTTCATCCAGATATACATTTAATTGGGGAAAAGACGGGAAATCGTAAGTATTATAATTATTATCAATGTATATATACGGAGACGTATATTGAGAAACATAATCATCACTATCATTGAAACTGACATCACCAACATGATAATGATAATTGATGATCTGTACCATTGCTGTTGCAACGCAACCGCTTACACAACGATTCTGTGTTCCCGGATCGATAGGACAGAATGTGTTATATGGCACAGGACTTTGATTCCACTGAGTTTCTACCCAGCCAGTTGTAGAACTATATCCTGCAGGAGGCCATACATCATCTCTGTTTCCGGAAGATTCAATATTCTCTTCAAGGTAATCTCTCCATAATTGACTGTTTGCATTCTTCACTTCTGCTGCTGTGAAAGGAATTGCTTCCAATCTTAATTCCATATCTTTTTTCAGATATTGATAACCAACATTCTGTCGGATATCTTCCGCCACAAAATTGTTGCGGAACGAATATCCAATCACCGGCGAGATGTCTGTATCGATTGAAGTTGCAATGAAACCATTCGGCTCCAATATGAACACATAAGAAAGCAGGTTGCCTTCCGAACTCTTCAATTCATAAACATCCGCTATGGTGTGTTCATTTTGACCATTGATTTGAATTAAGAAATCGGCTACATTAAAAGCCTCTTCATAATTCACAAATCTGGCAGATAAACTTGCCACTAAAACTACTAAAAACACAAAGGTTAATATTCTTTTCATAATTTCCTCCAATTTTGAATTTGTTATTTTAACATTAACATTTTCTTTGTAATATTTATTTCTCCCATTTGGAGTTCATATAAATATACTCCACTTGTCACTTTTCTATTTTTATTGTCAAGCCCATTCCATTTTATAAATGTTATCCCGGCTTCAAGATCGTCATCTAAAAGAGTTCTAACAAGTTGCCCTTTGATATTATAAATATTAAGGATTGCTCTGCCGTTTGCAGGAAGATACAGTCTTATTGTAGTTTCCGGACTGCGTCCGGCACCTGACGGATTGAACGGGTTAGGATAATTTGAAATGACAGGTCTTTTTATATCAAGGGTTTTTTCATCGATATCTGTCGGATTGCTATCCACAATAGCCCTGATCATTATATTTCCTGCATCGACAATTTCCCAACCACTTTCATCTGTGTAGCTGTAACCTGCACTGTTTTCATCCAGACCGATAGCAGACAGGTTTTCAAATTCCTGGATCCCCACAAAGAAACTTCCTGTTGAAAATTGAGGTCTGTTCTCTACCGGGATTTCCAGTGTATTCCAACCATTTACCAGTTCCGATGCAGAAAAGCTGATAGGTGGATCGGGCATCAAGACATTTCCGGGAACTCCATTATTATTATCATCCCATATTTTTAGAACAAGGGGTCCGGAATTTAACTCGTGAATATAAATTTCTGCGTGTGTTAACGTCAGGGTTTCACGGTAATAAAGCGGTGTAAATTTCACAGCCATATTGTGTAAAGTTCCCGCATTAAAACCAGATTCGCTGGAGCCATCATCATTTAGAAGAAGGGCTGCCGAACTGTTTGGAACAAACATGAAAGCTTCATTTGAATATGCAGATTCTTCATCGTCAAAGAGTGCAGTTACAACGTAGTAATTATTCGAATTATTAACAGGATCGGTATGAATGAAAGTGGTATCCGTAACGGTATCGATGAGTTCAAAACAGCCGCAACTTTCACCTGAAAAATAAATATTATAACCGGTTATATCTCTGCTTGCCGGAGTATTCCATTTTAGTTTAACAGAAAGATCTTCCAGCAGTTCTACCGAAAGATTTTCTGGTGGAAACCCGGAATAAATTATGTTCCGGATCATAATATTATCGATATGAATCCCGAAAGTTTCCGGTGTGTTTTCATTTGAATGAAAACCTATTCGCAATTCGATATTTTTCCCGGCTAGAACAGATAAATCGTTGTATCCCTGCCAGCCTTCGGAAAAAAGAGACCATTCATTTACAGAGCCAGTGAAAACAACATCGGTTCCGTTTGGCTCACCGGTTGGGTTCGAGATCGAATTCCAGTTCGTCCACCATGACATCCATGCATTAGAACAATAATAACGGACTTCAATAGAAAAATAATCACAATCCGGAAATAGAATATCATCAAATTCGGTTTTTACGAACATATCAAAAAAAATAAGACCGTCATCAGGAAGTATTATCGAGGGACTAATAACATAATTTTGCATATTGGGATTATAAGTTCCCGTATCCGGATCGAAGCATCCGTATGCATGAGACGGTGACGGTGCTGAAGTATCATCAAAAATGTGCCAGAGATTACCGCCAACTACGGTATTTGAAAAAGCATTAAAACCTGTCTCATCTTCACCATCATTTGTAAAGACATCTGCAACGTTGATGTTGTCAACGAAGACACCTGTAAATTCGGGATTAGAAGCCGTCGATATGTTCGGATCGGAAGCAAATGCAAAACTGATGATGACATCTTTTCCAAGATAAGAATCCGGAATTATGATGCTGGTGGTTATCCAGTCTGTCGAATCGCCCCAGCCGGGAATCCCTGGAATTCCATCACTATCTTCGCCATGCTCATAACCGAAACTGTACATACTTGAACTGTTATATGCAGGATTGCAGTCAGTAAGGATTTCAGCTTCATCATACTCTTGCTCGGAAGTTCGAATGCGGATATTAAAACCATCCCAGCCATTAAAATTTTCATATTCACCAAGTTCTTCAATTGCTCTGTATTGTTCAAAAGTTAAAGTTAGATTCCCGGAATTCGGAAGTGTGATGACCGGAGTGTCCAGAATCTGATACCAACTGTCAAGATAGCCGCCGTCCGGGTCTATTTCGATATCTGCCATTCGCCATGACTTTCCTGAACCGCCAAATGCATTAAAGGTGCCGGTGTGCCAGAAAGAACCGGGATCGGTTATATCTGTCGATATCCATTCTGTTGATCCTGCTTCAAAGTTCTCCTCATAGGTTATGATCTCTTCACGTGACGGATTGGGAATAGAGGAAACATACGGATCGAATTTCACGATCTTATCATATCCGGAAGCAAACGAATATGTAATGAAGGATATACATATAAGTATCAAACCAATCTTTTTCATTCTATTTTCCTCTATGTTATAATTCTTCTTTTTAATTATGCATTATTTATTCCATCGAAGAGATATATTTAACAAGGTCAACTATGCGGCATGAATATCCCCATTCGTTATCATACCAGCTTAATATTTTAATGAAGTTTCCTTTAACCATGGTAACTCCCGAATCAAAAATAGAAGAAGCCGGATTCCCGATAATATCGGTAGAAACGAGTGGTTCTTCGGAGTATTCCAGGATACCTTTGAGATATGTTTGAGAAGCTTTTTTCATCAAATCGTTTATTTCTTCTCTGGTTGTTTCTCTATCCACAACGATGCATACATCGACGAGGGATGCATTCGGAGTTGGAACTCTAACAGCCATTCCATCGATCTTTCCTTTCAACTCTGGAATGACTTTTCCTGTGGCAGATGCAGCGCCTGTAGTCGTTGGCACGATATTTATAGCAGCGGCACGGGCTCTTCTGAGGTCGCTGTGAGGATAATCGAGAAGTCTCTGATCCATTGTATAGGAATGTATTGTAGTCATAAAAGCAGACGAGACCTTGAAATTATCTGTAATTACTTTCATCACGGGAGCAAGACAGTTTGTTGTGCAGGAAGCATTGGAAATTATCTTGTGCTCGGGTTTCAATATCTCGCTGTTCACACCCAGAACTACCGTTGCATCTACTTCATCTTTGGCAGGAGCAGAGATTATCACTTTTCCTGCACCGGCAATAAGATGCTTCGATGCACTTTCTTTTGTTCGGAAAACACCTGTGCATTCAATAACAACATCAATATTCAATTCTTTCCATGGCAGCTTTTCAGGATCTTTTTCTGCAAAAATCTTTATCTCTTTTCCATTTACAATGACAGCATTCTCGATAGTTTTTACGTCATATTTATACGTTCCGTGCACGGAATCGCGTTTCAAAAGGTGAGCCAGTGTTTTTGCATTTGTCAGATCATTTACAGCAGAGATGTTAAAATCTTTTTGATCAAAAAGTTCTCTGAATACAAGTCTTCCGATTCTTCCAAAACCGTTAATTGCAACATTTTTCATTTTTACTCCTCTTTTGCCACTAAGAACACGAAATAACGCTAAGAATATTTTTATTAATCTTAGTGCTTCTTTGTGAACTTTTAGGTTCATTTATTTTTTTGATTTTTATCATTTTTTATTACTTATTTATAGTAGAATTGATTTCCCTGTGCTGCCGGTAATCTGCACTAATTCTTCCACAGCATTCTGCATCAGTGTTTCACTTTTTACAAGCCATTTTCTGGGATCAAAACGTTTTTTATCCGGAATATATTCGGTTTCAGAAATATCATGCGGTCTTACGATAGCATCCTTTTCTTTTTCCCAGTATTTTTGTACAGCGTCTGCAAATTCCATTTGATAGCGTGTGTCTTTATTAATCTTAACCACACCGTTCTTAATTGCATCTATCTGCTGTCTGGCAGTAAGTCCGGAAGCACCGTGCAGAACAATTCCCGTTTCCACGTTATTTGCAATTAACAAATTGTCGATTTCTTTTATCAGGTCTAATTTCAGAGTAACCTGTGCACCTTTGGTCACGCCGTGATTTGTTCCAACAGAAGCAGCAAAGAGGTCTACATTAGTTTTTTGAACATATTCAAGGGCTTCTTCCGGTTTGGTATAAAGTTCGGTATCAGAGACGATTTCGTCTTCGGCACCTTTGATATAACCGATCTCACCTTCAACAAGTACACCATGTTTATGAGCAATTTTTACAACTTCCGAAGAGATGCGGATATTTTCTTCAAATTCTTCTTTGGAAGCATCTATCATCACAGAAGAGACCAGATCATTTTCGATACAGTAAACAATGAAATCAAAGTAATTTGGAGTAGCGTGATCGATGTGTAATCCTACTCCGGAATTCTTGAACTGCCCGGATAGTATCTTTATGATCGAGGATATCAATTGTGCACCAATTTCCATATTCTGTGTATTTCCTGCTGCATATTTCACAGCACCGGAACTCATCTGCAGCAGTCCGTCAGATCTCTGTGCTTCATAACCCTGAAGTACACCACGAACAGCACTGTCGAACACAACATTGGAAGCGATGATCCCGAATCGCTGTTTTTTTGCTTTCAGGAAAACTTCCCTTAATTTATCTCCTCTATAGAACATAATATCCTCCCTTATTAAAATTTTACAGCATTTAACAAAAACAAGTCAAGCTTTTATACTTGACTTAGTTTTCTGCAACTATTTTAGATATTACTGATCACTCGATTCAAAATTCTCGATTATATTGCTTTTACCTTCCAGTTCGGAGATCATAAATCTTGCAGATTCGTGTAGGTCTCCTTCCGGATATTTATCGAGCAGTTCACTGAACATTCCCAGAGCTTTCTCTTTATCATTAAGCTCTTCCGCATATAGAAAGCCTTTCATGAAGAAAGCTTTATAATCGTCTGAATTATTTTGATGATATTTGATTATTTCATCATAATAATAGATCGCATCATTAAATCTTTTCTTCTTTTGTGCTTCTTCAGCTTTGTTGAAATATTCTTCTGCGGTTAGTTTAACGATCATTCTTTCAGGGAATTTTTCGAGATTATATTTTGTTTCCAATTCAGCAGAAACGGCTTCAAATTTCTCTTTTGAAAGATTCTTCTGCATTTTAGCTTTTATTCTATCTTTGATCTCGTCAAAAGGTGTTGCTTCTGCTTCATGATCTTCCAATAATCTGAAGAATACAAAAACGTCTTTGGAATTTTTAAATACTTTAGAAAGTTTACCAAATTCTGCTTCCCAGATCATATTAGAATAAACTTCATCTTTCCCGATACCCGGAACTATCCCGTTTTGATAAATATGATCGAGCTCGCCGTTCTTTGCGGTATAGACGGAATGTTCTTCGATAAGTTTGGAGATGGCTTCTTCATCGTTCTTCTTCATATATTTTTTTACAAGTTTACACTTTTTCTTTGCAGTCTTCTGTGAATCAAAACCAAAGGTCTGTATCTTTCTGTATGCTTTGGAACTGAATTGGTCGATATTTTCGTGGTAATATGCTTCGACATTTTCATCACTGTAACCTATGGTTTCCACTACAAGTTTATTATAAACCGTCCTCAACATCATATTTCTTTTTATCTGCCCAACTATTTCCTTCACGTATTCATTGTCTTCATATCCTTTTTCAGATGCTGCGAAATAAAATATGTCCAGCTCAGATTTGTTCTCGATATATTTTTTCAGGTCTTCATTAGTCTTTAAAGCAGCTTTATTATTTTGCGGAATGAATTCGTAGGAATCTATGAATTCTCCGACAGTCTTTTCTATTTCCGGTTTGGAACTGATAATGTATTTCTTTTTTGCATTAACGCGATTACTATCGATATTGGCAAGATCAAAAGAATCCAGAACAGAATAAACGATCTCGACGTTAAAGCTTTTAAAAAGTTCATTTTTCTTATCTTCAATCAATTGTTTTTCTTTTTCCGGACGTAATCTTCTTTCGATATCTACTTCAGATTCTTCGTATGTTTTACCTTTGAACATATCAGGATTTTCTTGATAATATGATTTTTTCTCTTCGGTTGTATAGGAAATCCCTTCTTTTAAAAGCTCCTTTTTGTATTCTCCAAAATAAACCGATTTGATCTGGTTCTCTATTCTACTATAGAATCCTTCATCCTGTTCAACGTTCAGGGCAACAGCTTCCAGGAAGAATATTTCTTCTGTACACATCATATCCAGAAGGTTTTTCCTGCCTTCGTTCGAGGTGTATTTAGATTGATACATCGGTGGTATTTTACTAATCCTGTTGTCAACATCTCCCATTGTGACCTTCCCGCCCTCAAATTCTGCAACAATGGTTTCTCCGGGAATCTCTTTTGAAATTATTATCAATGGTATTAGAAGAATTAATGCAAATATGATTATTCTTAAATTCTTTATCTTGAACATTTTTAAAACCTCTCCTATTATTTAAATTTTGCAACACAAAAAAAAATTGACTATTTAAAGTCAAGTAAATAAATGGGGGTGTTTTGATAATGTTTGATAGGATTTTTGTATATGGATATTTTTTCTTCCGAGTTGATTAAATTGAATTATTATGCTCTGGATAAGAAGAGTTGCCTTTCCGAAATGGCAGATTTTCTTTTTGAGAAAGGAATAATAAATTCATTAGAAGTTTTTTTAAACTCTATCCTAGAACGTGAAAAACTTATGTCCACGGGTATTGGCAGGAACGTGGCAATTCCGCATGCACGCTCTGATACTGTAAAGGAATTGAAGATAGCCGTGTATATACTTGACAATGAATTGGACTTTAACTCGATTGACGGTGAACCTGTAAAGATCATATTTATGATAGCTGTGCCGGGAAATATGAAAGAGGAATATATGAAGGTTTTAAGCGTTATATCGAATTTCTTCAGGATGGAAGAAAACCGCCGGAAGCTTTTAGAAAGTACTTCCGAAAAAGAAATATATAATATATTGAGAGGAATTAGCGATGAAATTTAAAGCTGTATTAATGATCTTATCAATCTCATTTGCTCTTTATGCTGTGAGTGATAATGCCGGAACGTCCGGTTTTTCTTTTTTAAAAGTTAATTATTCTGCCAGAGCGGCTGCAATGGGAAATGCATATACCGGGTTATCCAATGATGCCAGTGCTGTATTCTTTAATCCTGCCGGACTTGTTCAGTTAAAATCGCCGCAGGCTTCTGTAACTTATATGAGCTATTTTGAGGGAGTACATTGCGGTTCCGCTGTTTATGCGTTCCCAAAAGGTGAGAAAACCACGTTCGCTTTTTTTACGAAAGGTCTAACCGCAACAGAAGATAGAACCCTGGCAGATGAACACGGACAATTTGCCGGAACGGATGGAACCTTTGGCATGTCTGATTTTGTTTTTGGAACTTCGGTAGCCAGCTACCTGATAGATATCCTCGATATTGGATTTAGTCTGAAATATATTCAGGAATCCCTGGATGATAGAACCGCATCTGCCGTTGCTTTTGACGCTGCGATTATGCATCAGACCACGAACGAAAACCTTAAGCTCGGAATTACTTTGCAGAATTTCGGATGGCAGTTCTCTTATTTCACGGAAAATGAATATAAAGAAAATCTTCCAACAACGATCAATGCAGGTTTCAGTTATCATCCAAGTGAAAAGTTTTATGCAAACCTGGATTTCTACAAACCTCTGGATTTCGATTTTTCCGGTCGATTGGGACTGGAATACAGCATTCACGAAATGCTGGATCTTCGAGCAGGATATAAGACAAATGCAGGCGACTGGAAAACGGGTGGAGATAATGAAACCTTTTCCGGTCTTTCGTTCGGAGCCGGATTTAACATCATTAAATACAACCTGAAGATCGACTATGCGATAGTATCTTTTGGCGATCTGGGTTATGTGAACCAGGTGACAGTGAATTATTTGTTTTAATTAAAAAGAAAGAAAAAAAGGGAGGAGAAGATGAAAAAGAAATTATGTTTTGTTATGTTGTTTGTTAGTTTTACAATTGGTTTATTTGGAACTGAGATTTTTGTGTACGCAGGAGAATCAATTCAAGATGCAATTGATATGTCTGTAAATGGGGATATTATAACCGTATATAATGGAGAATATGTTGAAAATTTAGTAATCGAGAACAAAAGTATAACTTTGAGAAGTGAATCAGGTAATTCAGATCAGTGTATCATTAATGGTAATTATAATGGACATGTAATAGAAATAAATTTTGGAGATTATGTTATAATTCAAGGATTTACAATAAAAAATAGTGGAACTAATTATATAAACAATCCATTAGATCATACAGATGTATATGATTCCGGAATATTTTCTTACTTTACTGATGTTATAAAAATTCAACATAATAAATTTACTAATAATTACTGTGGGATCTATATGAAAATAATTAGAATCAAAGCTGAGATAACATCAAATACCTTTGATGATTTAATATATGTACCAATTGGAAGTTCAAAATTCATTTTTTGGCATGGTTATGAATATTTGTCTGCAAACATGATAATTAAGGATAACTATTTTTATAAAACATATCCTTCATATTTAAATAGCCTTATAGATTGCTGGTATTGCAATATTGAAATTATAAATAATGAATTTTCTATACATAGAGCTAACGTAATAGATATTAGACATACATCACTAATTACTGTAAACAAAAATAATTTCATTTTTTCATATTCAGGAACTGCTGTAGTTGCTACCAACACTGACTTAATAATGAATTTTAATAGTATAATTTATGAAGATGGTTCCACAGGTACTGCTGTACAATGCTATTCAGGCGGATATGGGCCAACAGACTATAAGACTGGATATTTTGCTGAAAATCTTATCGTTGGAGGAACAAAAGGCTTCAGGTTTGAGGATATAGAAGGAAGTCCTGCAAATTTTCATGGCTTTTTTAAAAATAACATTGTATCATTATGTGAAACAGCAATTCATATTGAAAATGTAGTAACACCAGGTGCAGAAAACAATATACTGGAATTCAAAAATAACATTATTTGGAATGTTGATACAGCTTTTGATATTGAAAGGGAATTGATTATACCAATAAATATTGAATTTTCTTGTATCGAAGGTGGTGTTCCTGTAGATCCATCTATTATAAATGGTGAAGGTAACATCGACGATGACCCACTATTTGCTCCGGACTACCACCTTTCCGAAAACAGCCCCTGTATAGATACTGCTGACCCTGATACTGATGGTGATGGTGTGGACTGGATTTATGATGAAGATGACAGAGACCTGGACGGCTCTCGAAAAGATATAGGGTGTTATCCATTCTTACACGACTATGATACCAAACACTTCCACAAAGGCTGGAACTGGACGAGTGTGCCCATACTTGATGTTGTACCGGGTGAAGAATTCCAATATGCAGACGAATTTCTGAAAGATGAAGAGAATGAACCAACTATTCCTCATTTTACATGGATAAAAGGGAAAAGAAAGATTGGTGGGGAATGGGAATTTATGGATATTACTTATGATCCTGAAGAACCAGAACCTTGGTCTGATTTTGACGACTTTGAAAACAAATTATATCGTCATGAAGGATATAAGATCGAAGTAACTGATGATAGTGGTGAAGAAATTCTAATTGTAACAGGTGAAAGAATAGAACCGGACTATCCGTTGAATTTTGAATATGGTATATATCACTGGTATGGTTACTTCCTGCCCTATAATCAAAATATCAAAGATGCCTTTGGCGATCATTGGGAAGATGTCTATATGGTAAAAGCTGAGAAATGGACTTATTTCTGTGGGGAACAACCTCGTGGAACATCCGAACCTGTTTGGGGAATGACGCCTGACGGCAAGACCATGGAATACGGTAAAACTTATGTTATAAAAATGAAAAATGAAGTAACAGGCTTCACCTGGAACGATTCCGGAATAGAGGAAGAACCGGTTAAAAAAGGAGAAACTCAATTTTTTACATACCAGGATAAGCCGGATTATGAGGTTATCGAGATAGACTCAATTGCCGGTATTGGAAATATGGTAGAAATAGGAGTTTTTGAAGATGGAGCCTGCGTTGGAGCAGCAGTTGCAGATACACTTCCAGTCCAGGTATTAGCATATACAGACCAATTCAATCGTGATGGAACAACATTATCATTCCAGGTAGAAACAGGAAGGGGTATTCCACAGGTTATAAAGAGCTATTCTGTATTGAACTTTGAAACAGGAAAGTATGAGATGAGACCTTTAGTTTCAGGTCAACAGGAATACTCGGTTATCAGGCTTGGTGAAGGTGATTATGAAGAAGTAACACCTGTCCAAAAGATAGTTCTTTCCAAAAATTATCCAAATCCTTTCAATCCGACTACAACCATCTTGTTCTCATTACCGGAAGAGATGAAGATAGATCTTTCAATCTACAACATCAGAGGTCAAAAAGTTAGAACATTGTATAAAGGAAAAGCAGGTTCAGGTCAGCATACCGTTATCTGGAACGGAAAGGATAATAATGAAAAACCGGTTTCATCCGGAATCTATTTCTATAAATTGGAAACAGGTGGAAAAGGCAAAGTCAGGAAAATGCTGCTTTTGAAATAGGAACTCACCCTTCGGTCTTCTCCGGCAGTTGCCGGATACGCCCTGACAGGACTGTCCCTCCGCCTAAGGCGGATAAATCTCTTTAATTGAAACGAGGGAACATAAGATGCTTATGAAAGAAGAAATGCTGTCTTGCGAAGGTTTATCAGCCTTTGGCTTGGTTATGGAGCTTCCTCTAACTCTAAACCTTCGTAAGGCTTTCAATGTCATTCCCGTGAAAGCTTGTCCTAGAGAAATCTGGGACGGAAATCCACGAGATCCCCAGGCAAGCTGAGGATGACAAGAAAGAAAAAAACAGTGTCATTACCGGATAGTACAGTGTCATTCCTCCTAAGGCGAATAAATCTCACGAACTATGTCCGGCTTTTTTTAATCATCTCTGGTAATTTGACGGAAGTGGGAATCTATGATTTAAATAGATTCCCGATTCCCGATTTATCGGGAGGTATGACAGATAAGAGAATATTATGAAAAAACTCTTTATTTTATACTTTATACTTTTTACTTTGTTCACTTCACTTCTTCTTGCAGAAACTATCGAAGTGAAACAAGACGGCACCGGTAACTTCCTTACCATCCAGGAAGGCATCGATGCTTCGATAGATTCCGATACTGTCCTCGTCTATCCCGGCACATATACAGAGAACGTTGTAATCGAAGCAAAGAATATAACTCTGGGAAGTTTATACCTTATTACTCAAGCTGATTCTCTTATTTATCAAACCATAATTGACGGAAACCAGGACGGAAGTTGTGTCAGGATCGAGTTGGTTGATAGTGTTACTGTATGTGGATTTTCCATTACTAATGGTAGTGGTTTTGTTACTTATGGAGATATGTATAAAGGTGGAGGATTATATATTAATGACTCCCAAATTAACTTAAAAAGCTGTTTTATTTATGAAAATCATGCTCATTATGGTGGTGGCATATATTTATGGGAGTCTTATGTAAATTTAGTTTCTACGGTTGTACATAATAATTATGCTGTATATGGTGGTGGTGGCATTAAATTAACAATGTATAGTGAAATTACCTTTGATGGAAATGAATTGAACAGTATTTACCTTAACTATTCAGCGACAGGTTCGGATTTCAATAAAAGCACAAGCCCTGTATTTACTGATGTTATAGTTGATACATTCACAGTTATCAACCCGGATGATTTTTATATTATGCCTATTGATGAAGTAAGTTATTCCATTCAACAAAGTAAAATTCAACAAATAAATGCTGATATATTTATAGCACCTGACGGAAGTGATGAAAACAACGGTTTAACTCCAGCAGAACCCCTGCAGACAATTGCCCGGGCAGAAACCATAATCGCATCCGACAGTCTGAATCCGAAAACTATCCACTTAGCAGAAGGTGTATATTCACCATCATTAAATAACCAGAGATTCCCAATTAATATAAAAAACTATGTAAATATCGTTGGAGAAAGCAAGGAAAATACTATCCTTAATGCAGAAGAAGAAACACCATTTATTTATTTCTTAAATAGTAATCTTTTCAGAGAATTTAATATTGAAAAATTAACTTTAACTAATGGATATTGTAATAATTATGCAGGTTCGTTAATACTTCATAGCGCACCTAACATTATACAACTAAAAGACATCAGAATTACAAATAGTGAAGGAGAATCTTGTAGTGTTTTAGCCTTTAATGATGGTTATTACTACTTTATGAATGTGGAAATTGTAGATAATTCTGGTGGTCAGGCTATTCAAATCTCAACTGTAGATTTCCCGCAATACAATCCCGTGGTATATGTAATTTTTGAGAACTGTACAATCAGAAGTAATTTACCCAATTTACCACCAGGTGATTGGGGTAATGGCGGAGCCTTACAGATTCGAGGTCATTATGAGCAGCCCGGTGATTATAATTGTAAGTTTATAAATACGGAAATTACTGAAAATTACAATAATGTTTATGCACAAGGTTCAGGTGGAAAATCAGGTTTAAGTTTATTTCATGATATGAAAGCTGATATTATTAATTGTACAATCGGTAATAATATTACGCAGTATAGTGCGGGAACTACTATTCAGTTATATAATAGTGCAGAAGCGAATTTTATAAACTCTATTTATTACGGAAATGAAGGACAGGGCATGACTGTAGGAGATAGCTGCTATGTTTCATTTACAAATTCTTTATATGAGGGTGGAATAGATAATATAAATCTTTATGGCACAGCAGTTGTGGAGTGGTTTGGAGATAATTTATATTATGAAGACCCGATGTGGCAGGGAGAAGGAGCAGATTGGCCCTATGCTTTTTTATCCGGTTCACCCTGCATAAATGCAGGCACACCGGATACAACAGGTTTGAATTTACCGGAGTTTGATCTTGCCGGAAATCCCAGGATTTATAATGGTATTATAGATATGGGAGCTTATGAGTATCAGGGTGTGGATGTAGAAGATGAAAATCTTCAATCTTCAATCTTCAATACTCAATTATCCAACTATCCTAATCCATTTAATCCTTTTACAATAATAAAACTTGATCTTGCAGAATCAGGAAAAATTGAATTAGCAGTTTACAATATCAAAGGACAAAAAGTGAAAACCCTGATGGATGCATATTCCAGCACAGGTCATTTTGAGGTTATATGGAAAGGAAAAGATGAGAATGGAAACAAGGTTGCAAGTGGACACTATTTTGCTAAGCTTAAAGTGAATGAAGAAGTAAAAGCTGTTAGAAAGTTGATTTTGTTGAAATAGTGTCATATGATAATATGCTTTTGGATAGATTCATAAAATTTCGTTAAGGTCAGTTTCATCCGGCAGTTGCCGGACCGAATTAACATAGTCTTCTGAAAAATAAGTTCAAGCGGTTTCGATATTCGATTCCGCTTTTGCTTTTTACATTAATAAAAAAAGTTAGACAATAAACATTTTATTTAAAATTTTGACCAAAATTTTGTTGAGGATTAAATGCAGAGAAAAAATCTTCTTTTTGAAATCGGAATGGAAGAGATACCTGCCGGCTATATCGCAGGAGCAATCAATAAATTAGTTTCATATTTCGAGTCTGGCTTAAAAGAAGCAAAACTTGAATTTGAGGAAATAATTCCATTTTCAACTCCACGCCGCCTGACAATAAAAATAACCTCTCTGCAAACTCAACAGCAAGATGAGATTATAGAAAAAGTGGGACCGGCCAAAACAGTTTCTTATGATGAAAAAGGGAATTTGACAAAAGCCGCACTTGGATTCTTAAAAGGTGCCGGAGCAGCAGAGAAAGATATTTTTATAAAAACAACTCCCAAAGGCGAAAAAATAGCCGTAAAAAAAGAATTTAAAGGAAAAGAAACAACAGAAATTTTAGCTCAAATCATCAAAGATGTAATTCCAAAAATCCCTTTCCCGAAATCCATGAAATGGGGAAGCGGAAAACTTTCGTTTGCACGTCCTATCCGCTGGCTGCTTGTGTTATATGGAGAAAACGTAATCTATCTCGAAATAAATGGTATTAAATCCGGAAATATCTCTTATGGAAACCGCTTTCTGAAACTGGAAAATCCGGTTGAAATTAAAAATATAAATGAATACGAACAAAAGCTGGAAAGTGTCTTTGTGATACCGGATAGAGAAAAACGAAAGAAGATCATCTTTAAACAGATGGACGACCTTTTTATGAACTTAGACGAAAAAGTTATAGAAAATAATAACCTGGTTGATATTGTTACTGATCTTGTTGAATTCCCAACGGTAGTAATTGCAGAATTTGATATAAAATACCTGAACCTTCCAAAGAAAGTGGTAATGCTCACTTTATCTGAACATCAGAAATATTTTGCCATAAAAGACAATAATGGAAATATCACCAACAAATTCGTATTCATTTCCAATGGAGATGAAAAATATTCTAACCTGATAAAACAGGGTAATGAAAAAGTTATAAAAGCCCGTCTGGAAGATGCGGCATTCTATTATAAAGAAGATACAAAACAAACATTAGAGAGTTATGTTCCAAAATTAAAAGAAGTTACATTCCAGGAAAAATTGGGATCACTTCTCGAAAAGACTGAAAGAATAAAAATACTCACTGAATACTTGTGTGATGAATTACAGTTAGATAAAACGATAAAAGAAAATTCAATGCGTGCTGCCCATTTATGTAAAGCAGACCTCGTTACAATGATGCTGGGAGAAAAGGAATTTACAAAATTGCAGGGATACATCGGTAATAAATATGCTCTCAAAAGTGGTTTGAACCCACAGACATCAAAGGCAATAGAAGAACATTATAAGAACGGTGACAATGAAAATGAGATGTCAATTGAAGGTTCTCTGGTTGCCATTGCAGATAAGATGGATACTGTTTGCGGAATTATTGGAGTCGATATGATCCCGACCGGTTCCAAAGACCCATTTGCTCTACGACGGGCAGGAAATGGAATTGTTCAGATAATCGCAGATAAAAAAATTGAGATCAGCCTGCATGATTTGATAGATAAAGCCTTCAATAACCTGCAAACAAAATTGACCGAACCAGATCATAACAAAGATGTGGTTTACGACTTTTTCAGACAGCGTGTGAACTGGCTTCTTAAACAAGAAGAAATAGACTACGATATAATTGAAAGCGTTATGCATATCGATCATTCTAATATTCCCGATCTGATTCACAGGGCAAAAGCACTTCAGAATTTCAAACAAAAAGAAAACTTCATCAAGCTGGTTCTGGGGTTCAAAAGAGTTTCCAATATAATTGCAGAAGCAAAAGAATTTGAAGAAGTAAACGCAAAACTTTTTATAGAAGATACTGAAAAACTGCTTTATGAAAAATGTTCGTTCTTAGAAAATCAAATAAACGATCTTCTTCCCAAAAAAGAATATGAAACAATACTTGAAAAACTTGTGATCTATGGCGCTGTCATCGATAAATTTTTTGATGATGTTCTGGTGAATATCGAAGATAACGATCTGCGCCGGAACCGGTACAATTTGTTAAAAAAAATAAGAGAACTTTTCCTAAAAGTTGCTGATATTTCACGGATAGTTGTGGAAGGCGAAAAATAACAGGAGGAAATAAAATGGGAATTCAAATATCACACAGGGCAAAGGCGATAAAACCTTCTCCCACACTCATGGTCTCTTCGCTTGCAAAACAGATGAAAGCAGAAGGGATCGATGTGATCAATTTTGGGGTTGGAGAACCGGATTTCAATACTCCGGAAGTTATAAAGAATGCAGCCAGGAAAGCCATCGATGACAATTTTACAAGATACACTAATACGGCGGGCATCATCGAACTCAGAGAAGCTATTTCTGCCAAATTGAAAAGAGATAATAACCTGGATTGCGATCCGAATGACATCCTGGTCTCACCGGGGGCAAAAGCTTCTATCGTATTCGTATTGATGACCGTTTGCGATCCTCGAGATGAAGTTTTGATCCCGTCTCCGTATTGGGTCAGCTACACTTCTCAGGTAGAAATGGTGGATGCATTTCCGGTGCTTCTTCCCACTACGATGTCATCGAATTTCAAGATCAATGCCAAGCAACTCGAAGAAGCAATTATATCGTTAAGCAGTCCCAAAGCACTTATTCTTAATTCTCCGAACAATCCTACCGGCTCTGTTTACACAAAAAAGGAACTGGAAGAAATTGCTAAAGTATGTATGAAATATGACATCCTGATAATTTCCGATGAGATCTATGAGAAGCTGATCTACGATGGAGAGGAACATGTTTCCATTGCTTCAATTTCCGATGAAGTGTGCGAACATACTATTTTGATAAACGGAGTTTCCAAAGCCTATGCAATGACCGGCTGGAGACTGGGTTATGCGGCAGGTCCATCGAAGATCATCAAATGTGCCGGCAGGATTCAAAGCCATACTACTTCCTGTGTAAATTCCATTACCCAGAAAGCCTCTATTGCAGCTTTGAATGAGGGTGAAGAAAGCATCAAGGCAATGCGTTCCGAATTTGAAAAGAGAAGGAATTTCCTGGTTGGAGAATTGAACAAAATCCCGAATATTAAATGCTGTATGCCAAAAGGTGCTTTTTATACAATGCCGAATGTTTCTTATTATCTTCAAAATAATAAAATCGGGATTAAAGATTCGATCGAACTTTGCGAATACCTGTTAAAGAAATTCAAAGTGGCAGTAGTTCCCGGTGCAGCTTTTGGTGCAGAAGGATTTGTCCGTTTTTCTTATGCCACCGGTATGGGAAACATAAAAAAAGGTTTGCAGCGCTTCGAGAAAGGATTGAAAGAAAGTATTTCCCGTTAATTATCAAGGAATGAAAAATGAATGAATTCAAGGAAGAATTGCTAAGGCGTCGCGAAAATCGAAGAAAGAAAAGAATTTCTACATGGACAAATCTTTTGATAAGAATCCTGGCATTGATATTCGTAATTGTCATTATTCGTTATCTGGGAAAATCAAATGTAAGGAAAATAGAGAGTTTGAAAAAAGCAGCACAAATGGATACAATTCAAATATTCGAGGATAAAAAATGAGTTTGGTGATCGTTGGTTCAATTGCACTGGATTCTATTAAAACTCCTTTCGGAGAAGTGGAAAAAGCTCTCGGCGGTTCTGCAATGTATGCCTCTCTTGCAAGCAGCAATTTCGTAAAAACGCATATAGTAGGCGTGGTGGGAGAAGACTTCCCGATCGAACATATCGATCTTCTGAAAGAAAATGATATTTGCTGTAAAGGTCTAAAGACCGTTCCCGGTAATACCTTTCATTGGAAAGGCGTGTACAACGATCTGAACAAAGCGGAAACCCTGGAAACACATCTTAATGTGTTTGCAGATTTTAATCCTGAACTTCCACCGGAATACCGAAAAAGTAAATATGTTTTCCTGGGAAATATCGATCCTGTGTTGCAGTTAAGAGTCCTCGATCAGATGGAGAATCCCGGAATAACCGCATGTGATACGATGAACTTCTGGATATCGGGAAAGAAAGAAGAACTGATGGAAGTAATAAAAAGGGTTGATATTCTTTTTATTAACGAAGATGAAATTAAAATGCTGACGGGTGAACAGAATGTTTTTTCTGCTGCCGAAACTGCGTGTTCATACGGACCAAAGTACCTGATAATAAAACGCGGAGAATACGGCTCGATGGCTGTTTCAAAGGATTTTTTGTTCTTTGTCCCGGTCTATCCAATAAAAAAAGTAATAGACCCAACCGGTGCAGGTGATTGTTTTGCCGGTGGCTTTATGGGTTATCTTGCAAGTATGGACAGATCTGATAAAGAAACTATTAAAAATGCTATGATATACGGGACAGTGACAGCTTCTTTTGATGTTGAATCCTTTAGCCTGGAAAAAATAAAAGGAATTGACAAAGATATGATAGAAATAAGAAAAGAAAAAATAAAAAAAAGTATGAAATTTTAAAAAAAAGGAGATCATTATGAAAGAAAATTCGGTAATCCGGCAATCTGCAAGAGAAATTCTGGCTGGGAATTGGGGAAATGCTGTAGTTGCATTTCTTATCTACATGGGAATCTCAATGGTTTTACAAACCATTCCGTCTATTGGTCAGATAGCATATCTTGCCGTTATCGGACCTTTTGTTTTCGGACTTACTCTATTCTTTCTGAAATTAGTCAGGAAGGAAGGAACAGATTTTAATTATTTATTCAAAGCTTTTAATTTTGAAGGAAAGAATCTTGGATTGTTCGGAAGAACTCTTGGAGTTTATTTACTGGCGAAGTTGTATATCCTACTCTGGTTTCTGCTTTTGATAATTCCGGGAATAATTGCTTCTTTATCCTATAGTATGATCCTTTTCATATATATCGATAATCCTGAAATGGGAATTTCCGAAACTTTAAGAAAAAGCAAGGAAATGATGTATGGATATAAAACAAAATTATTCCTGCTTCATCTCAGCTTTATCGGATGGGGATTATTATGTTTACTATCAGCCGGAATAGGATTCTTGTGGTTAGGACCTTATATGTTCACATCTTTAACTGTTTTTTATGAAGAATTGAAAAAAAATCAGGGAATAGAACTAACTAAGGTAAAAGAAGAAGCAGAAGAATCGGAAAAAATTATGAATCCAAAAATAGGCGGAGTTGTAGGAGATTCGGAAGAGAAGTAATTAATCCTGATAATTAATATTTTTTGCGGAATTAGATTTGCATATTGTGAAATCTTTTCCGCAAAATTTTCTTTAATTAATGTGATATTTATTTATATAAAGATGAGTTTACTTTTAAAAGGTCATTAAATGAATTTCTTGAAAATGTTTATAAATTTCCGAAACCGTTGAAGCGGTTAAAGCAGCTATCTTCATATTAACCCGCAATTATCTATTCCGGCTTTTTAGTCGCCTCTGGTGATCAAGCGGATCAGTTATAGAAAACGATGAAAACACAAAAAGCAGACTTCAATCATTTTAATGGTTTTTTGAAATTTACCCGATCTTGCAGTGTAAATATTTTTAAAAACAATAAGTTCAGGTTTGAACTTAATATATGGAATAGTAAATGCTAATAATTATTTATAGAGTTAATTATGGAAGTTAGAGGAATATTATGAAATGGCGTTTTCTTAATTCCGGCAAATGCGATCCGGCAGAGAACATGGCAATAGATGAAGCCATCTTTAATGGGATCATCAAAGGAAAGTCTTTGCCAACCATTCGTTTTTACGGTTGGAATCCGCCATCGGTTTCCTGCGGTTATAACCAGGAATTAGAGAAAGAGGTCGATCTTGACGCTGTAGCGAAATGTGGTTTCGGATTTGTCCGCCGTCCAACTGGCGGCAGAACTGTTCTTCATAATGAAGAAATAACTTATTCTGTAATCGCTCCCATAGTAGAACGTTTGGAAGGAAATATCATAGATTCCTATTCCGAGATAAGCAGAGCTTTGGCGGAAGGATTGAAGATATTAAGAATAGATGTGGAATTAGAAAAAGGTTCTCTTTCTTCTCATCATCAGCGAACAGTAACTAATCCATGTTTCTCCAGCAGTTCCAGGTTCGAATTGAATTACCACAATAAAAAGATCGTGGGAAGTGCACAGGTCAGATCAAATAATGTTCTTCTTCAGCATGGCTCGATCTTACTTCATTTCAATCAAAGTAAGATCACTGATTTTCTTCCGGGTATAAACAATGAACAGAGAGCAAGGATCAAGGAGTATTTCAATAGAAAAACAATTGCAATAAACCAGATACTTTCTTCTTCTGTTGATGAAGGCGAAACGATTTCCGCTTTGAAATCGGGTTTTAAAAAAACATGGAATAATGATGAATTTATTTTTTGTGAAAACATTGAACCTTTTGAAAAAGAATATGCTGACTATCTTGTGAAAACTAAATACTTGACAGATGAATGGAATAAACGCAAATAAAATAAAGAGGAATGGAAGAAAAAAAAATTGACATTAATTTTCTATTGAATGTTTTTGTCTAAAGTTAAAATTTAGAGTCATAGGGGGAGTTATTAATGTATAGAAAAAATTTTATTTCCATACTGCTGATGCTTTTTATAAGTCTTTCGTTATATGCAGGTACCACAGGTAAACTTGCAGGAAAAGTTACAGATGAAAAAGGTAATCCTGTGCCATTGGCAAATGTAATTATAGAGGGTACCGAAATTGGCACAAGGACAAAAGAAAATGGAACATATATTATTATTAATATACATCCGGGAACTTATAATGTATTTTGTTCCCGCGGCGGATATGCCCCGCGGAAAATCACAGGTGTTAAAATAAACCTGGACCTCACTAAAATGTTAAATATTACCCTGACAAAAAGTGCTATCGAAATAGAAGGATACGAAGTTACAGAAGCTCGAATAGAAATGGTACAAGCCAGTAAAACAAGTTCGGGAAGAACAATTACTGCTGAAACGATCGAAGATATTGCTGTGGACGATCTTGAAGGTGTTATCGCTATTCAAGCTGGTGTTTCCATAGTAAATGGAGAGTTGCATGTTCGGGGTGGAAGATCAAATGAAGTCGTTTATACGGTCGATGGTATGTCTGTTTCCGATCCTGTTGATGGAGGAGCTGCTCTCTCGGTCGATATGGATGCAATTGAATTTACAGATGTGAAAACAGGCGGATTTACTGCTGAATATGGTAATGCTCAATCCGGTATTGTTAATATAGTCACCAAATCCGGGGGAAGTGACTATTCCGGTAAGATCGAATTTATTACCGACCACCTGATTCCGGATATTGATAATTCAAATGAAGATGAAGTAAAATTTTCTCTCGGCGGTCCGGTTTTAAGTCCGCTGGTTTCATCGCTCAGAGATAAATTCACCTTTTTTATAAACGGCGCTGCAAATTGGTCTGATTCCAGATATAAAGATCATTATGTAACCGATCCTGTCAAAGAACTAAAATATCTTACTGTCGAATCTTTCTCTACAAGTGATCCTTATGAAAACAGGGACGATTTTATCGGATTCGATCTGGGTGACAGGAATTTTAATAATTATAACGGCAATCTTAAAATGAAATATCAATTTAATCCAAAACAGAACCTGACAATTGCTGTTCGTGCCGATAGATCAAAATATAAAGTTTTTTCATATTCATGGAAATATAGCCTTGATCACTTCCTTGCCGGCGAAAGTACTCAAAAACAATATGTGGCAACTTATGATCATACTTTCAACTCTCAGACAAACCTGAAAGTAAAAGCCAGTTACTATCATAAACAAATAGAACAAGGACCAGATGGAATTTCACGGGATGATTATTTTGTATTGAATCCTGATAATTTTGACTTTCTTGATGAAAACGATAGGTACAACTGCACAGGAATCGATTATTTAACGTTAGACGGACTGATCGGTGATGACAGTATCTATCCGTGGATGATCATGTCTGATGCGCAAGAAAAAGGAGTAACAGGTTTTGTCCGTCCTGGCTATATCTCGGGTTTTAATGCAAAAGATGAAAATAGTGTAGCTACGTTTCGAACAGATTTTGAATACCAGTATAACCAGATCCATGGTTTTAAAACGGGACTGGAAATAACAAAACATGATATAAAAAAAGACAGATTGACAAACCCCTGGATACTCGATGAAAATCGTTATAAGAACTATCTATTGAATTATGCAACTCCCACTTACTGGTTCTATAATCTTGCCGATCTGGATTCTCTTGAAATAAATCAATATGTTGATGATTATGGTTTAATTCAGAAAGGAGAGAACTCACCGGTATATTATTCTTCATCAAATAACGGATATGACATATTGGAAGAATACTTTACAATAAACACATATAGTCTGGATGATTATTATAATGCTACCCTGGCATCATCCGGGCAGACAGACGGCTATGAAGCCGAGCCATGGCAAGCTGCATATTATCTTCAAGATAAGATGGAATGGGAAGGTATGATCGTTAACGCCGGATTGAGATTTGATTTCTGGTATCTCGGAGAAAAATATAAAATCATCCAGGATGCAGGGGAATATCAATGGGAAGAATTCGATAAAGACGAGAAATACCAGATGATGATGTCTCCCCGATTGGGAGTATCTCATCCTATTTCCGAAACAGCCGTAATGCACTTTGCATATAATTATCAGAATCAGCTTCCGCAAATGCAGTACATTTTTACAACTGCCAGACCGGAAGATGCTCTTACAAGTAACACTCAGATAATAGTAGGAAAACCGAATCTTGAACCTCAAATTACAGTTACCTATGAAGTAGGTCTTCAAAAACAATTGAACGAAGATTTCGGTATGGATATTCAGGCTTATTTCAAAAATATCTATAACTATGTAAGCACACGGGAAGTTGTTGACCCTGACGATGCAACCATTACCTGGTTTGAGTATATTTCGGAAGACTACGGCAGTGCCAGGGGTATAGATTTTAACCTGGAAAAAAGACTCTCAGGATTCATCCTGGGTACTGCTTCTTACTCATTGGCATGGGCAAACGGAAACAACTCCAGCACAGTTGTTCAGTCTGAAACCATGAATCTCAGAGAATTCCCGCTTGATTGGGATATGAGACACAATTTCAGTCTCAATATTACATTCAGAGTTGGAAAAGGAGAGGAGTACTATCTACCATTTACAGATGTATTGGTTCCCGCTTTCATTACAGACGACTTTTCCACGAACTTATTCTATACAATAGCCAGTGGTACACCATATACGCCAATGAACGAAGAAGGTAATACTATGATGGATACAAACAGCGATAATCAGCCTTATACCGAAAATGCTAATTTGAAGTTCACGAAGAAGATCGGTATTAACAAAAAAGCATTTCTAAAAGTTTATCTGCGTATTAATAACTTATTCGACAAAAGAAATGTTAACTGGGTTTATGCAAGAACAGGTTCTCCATATTATGATGGAGCCGATATTACAGAGCAAAACAGTGATTATGTGGCAAAAGAAGTTCAATACATACATGACCTTTATACGAAAAACCCGAGTGCGGTTACACAGGGAAGAACTTTTTCCTTTGGATTTTCATTTAATTTTTAAAATAATTTAAGAATAAATTGGGAGGATAAAAAATGAGTAAAAGATTTTTTATAATATTAATGATCATGGCGTTTGCAATTTTTATATCAATTGCCTTCGCTCAGGAAGAAGTGGTTGAAGAAACTACATCGGAAGAGATTTCGGCAGAAGGATCTGCCGCTGAGGAAATTGCCGAAGAAGAAGTAACATTTGAAGAATCACCTCAATCCAGCGGCATGGAAATGTTTGCTCGTAAAATAGTTGGAAGCGGACTTGTGGACCTGTTCATTCAAGGTGGATTCGTTATGTACCCGATGCTAATTTTATTGATCTGGGGTATTGCTACTATCATCTGGAAGATCATTTCTCTGAGGTATGCAAAGATCAACCTGAAGGAATTTCTGGATAAAGTTGTTCCGTTAGTTGAAAATAAGAAATATAATGATGCGATTAAATTGTGTGAAGAGACAAAAGGACCGGTTGCAGCAATTATACATCTGGGTTTGCTGAAAGTTGATAAAGGTATTGAAGCTGTAGAAAAAGCTATAGAAAATGCCGGTGTTATCGAAATGGCATTTCTGGAAAAAGGTTTTATCCCTCTTTCTACAACTATCAATCTCGCTCCTATGTTCGGATTCTTTGGAACCATCGTTGGTATGATCCGCGCATTTAGAGATATTGCTGCTGCTGGAGAAGTGGAACCTACAATCGTTGCCAATGGTATCGAAATCGCTTTGATCACAACTGCTACCGGTCTGGCAATCGCTATTCCCATGCAATTCTTTAATAATATATTCCTGGGAATGGTTGACGGACTTGTGATGGATATGCAAAGAGGTTCGGAAAAACTCGTAGAAACCCTTGTTGAGAATAAATAGGGGGACTTGATGTTAAGCAGAAAAAGAAAAAATCTGGGTGGGATTCCCACTGCATCGATGTCTGATGTAGCTTTTCTGCTCTTGGTTTTCTTTTTGTCCACTACCAAATTTGATATAAAGAGAGGTCTGGGACTGGTTTTACCACCCGCATCCGAACAGGCAGATAAAAGAGTGAGACTGAAAGATGAGAACATTACAAAAGTCTGGATAGATTCGGAAGGTCAGATCACAGTTATTTCCGGTGGTATCGACGAACAGGTTTCTATGAATCAATTAGAAGCTAAGATACGAAAGATCGTAAAAGGTAACCCGGATATGGTAATTTCTTTGAAAACCGATAGGAAAAGTAAATATCAGAATATGGTTATTGCACTTGATAAACTTCAAGCTGCAGGTGCAGAAAAAATTTCTTTATCTACAAATTAGGAAGGAACTATGGCAAAAATAAAGAAAAGCGCAAGACCAGAAACTCTTATTCCCACTGCATCGATGTCGGACATTGCTTTCCTGCTTCTTCTCTTCTTTATGGTCACAACTGTGTTCGTAAGAGAAAAAGGATTGAAAGTAAATTTGCCCAAAGCAGTCAGCATACAAAAGATCCCTCGAAATCATTCTGCTACTATTTATGTAGATCGGAATGGAAATATTTCTATCGATGATCTGGCAATTTCAATTCCCGATGTACAATGGGTAATGCAGAAAAAACTGATGGAAGATTTTAATGTTATTGCTTGTTTCCGAACAGATAAAAATACAAACTACGGGATCATGTCGGATATTTTAAATCAGCTTA